>SBBU01000260.1 GCA_005239585.1 Planctomycetaceae bacterium | reverse complement strand
TGCCTTTCGGAAGCCCTTCTTGGCTTCCCGAGGTGTACCTGCTGTTTGTGAAACTGGGTGGTTCAACGAATTTGAAGAACAAGTTGAGGAATTTCTGGGGTAACAGCTAAAGGGTTGACTTTGGCGGATATGGGAATATAATCACTTTTCGATGTCTGTAAAAGTCAAGGTTAGAGCTGGAGAATCGATAGACATGCTCGTTCGTCGCCTTCGCAAGGCTGTTGAAAGAGAAGGAATGCATCGGGATGTTAAACGCAAGGAGTTTTATGAGAAACCCAGCGAGATAAAACGCCGCAAGAGAAGGCAGAATGAGAGAAAGAATGTAAAACAGGACAAAAAGTTTTTTATACGAATAGATCAGAGAAAGATTAATTAATTGCAGCAGGTTTAGGATGCCACGGGGCTTTCAAAGGCCGCGTGGCTTATTCACTCCTTTGGTTTTTAAAGATTTAAAACATGGAAAAGATAATCGAGACTGTTAACCTTTCAAAGGTATATAAGGATTTTTTCGGCAAGGTGAGGGTCAAGGCCCTTACGGACTTGAACGTTGAGGTCTATCGGGGGGAAATTTTCGGTCTCTTGGGACCAAACGGGTCTGGCAAAACCACAACCATGAAACTACTTTTAGGACTCATCTTCCCTTCAACTGGTCAGGCACGTGTCTTGGGTAAATCTCCGACAGACGTAGCTGTAAAGGCAAGGATTGGCTTTTTGCCAGAAGAATCATATCTTTATGGATTCCTGAATGCAGATGAAACTTTAGATATATTTGGGAAGCTCTTCGGTATACCTAAACGGCAAAGAAAGAAGAAGATAGATGAACTCATTGAGATGTTTGGTTTGCATGCTGCTCGCAAACGCTCGGTAAAAGAATATTCAAAAGGTATGATGCGACGGGTAAGCTTTGCCCAGTCACTTATAAATGATCCAGATCTTCTTTTTCTGGATGAACCAACAAGCGGGCTAGATCCCATTTCTTCAAGACAGCTCAAAGATCTGATTATAAATCTAAAGAAACAGGGAAAAACAATTGTTTTATCAAGTCATCTCCTTGCAGATGTCCAGGATATCTGCGACAGGATAGCGATCTTGCATGAGGGAGTTCTAAGAAAATATGGGAGGGTGAAGGACCTCCTTGTAAATAGGGACTTTATAACACTACAGCTTGCTAATACTAACGATGAGACACTTGGCAAGATAAAAGACTTGATCACAAGAGAGGGCGCTAGTATTGTTTCTTGCGATTATACCCTGGAAAATCTCGAATCGATGTTCCTCAAAACGATCAAAGAGAGTGAGAAACGGGGCGACAAATGAAATTATTCTCCAATCAGGTAATTGCATTGGCAGCTCTGAGTATCAAGGAGGTCTACAGAAAAAAGACATTTCTTATTGTGGGTATCTTTGCAATAGCGCTACTTGGGTCTTCTGTTTTTTTTCATTCGGTAGATTCTGAATCTAGACTACGGCTGTTGGAGCTTTGGGCCATACGCACAATGGTTCTCCTTTCGGCGATACTTGCGATCTTTGTTACCGGTTTTTCGCTTCCTCAAGATATAGAAAAAAGGCGTATACACAATCTCGTCTCAAAACCAGTCTATAAGATGGCCGTGGTGTTGGGAAAGCTTGTGGGGTTCAGTGTAGTGGCTTTTATTTCTCTCATGCTGATGTGTATAGCAAGTTTAATATTCATTTATGTCTTGAAATTGGTCTATGGTGACGGCTTTCCTCCCCTTTTATCGATGCATGAGAGAGAGGCAAAAAGACCAATAATAGTGTTAGAAGGCCAGGGCAATGCCTTTGTGTTTTATAATTTTAAAAACGTTACCCCTGAAACATCGGCATTAAAAGTTAAGGTGGAGATTGGACACGAAACGGATCAATCATACGCTTCTACAAAACTGAGACTTAAGGTGCATGATCATATTTTAGAAGAACATTTTCAAAATAATGAGAGCAAGATCATAGAGATTCCTCCAGAGTTTATAATAGATAATAAACTCAGCATCGGTATGGCAAGAACAGATACAAAGTCGAAAGTTTTTCTTACTGGCGAATCTTGTGTTCTTAACAAGACCTTACCATCCAGTTTTTTTATAGGAGGGAAGGGCAATCCTCACGTGATTTATATCTTTGAAAAAGTGCCTCCTAATCCACCAGCAATAAAACTAAAAATGCAGATTAGTCATGAAACAGATCAATTTTCTTATTCAACGAAGATTAGTGTTAAATTTCAGGGTCGAGTTTTAGAAGAGCACCTGCTAAACAACGAAAATAAAACAATTAACATCCCGATTGGCTCAGTAAAGGAGGATAAACTTAGAGTCGAGATCTTGAGAACTGATCCTTTAACAAGGATAGAATTAACTAATGATTCGTGTCTTATTAGACTCTCTTCAGAGCCGTTTGCCTTTAATTTTTTCAAGGGAACGATCTTAGTATTCTTCCAGGCTGTGCTAGTGTTAGCGATTTGCCTTGCAGGGACAACCCTTTTTCACGCAACTACGAGTATAATGCTAGCAACGCTGGTGTTTCTCATATGTAACTTGCACAGTTTCATCCAAGAGAGCAGCTTTGATGTGGAAAGAGAGATTAAAAAGTACCAAATCGAGGCTGGAGGAAAACAGGGGTCCTCGCCATATGGTATGCCTGTTTGGATGCTTCAGGTTACTTCAGCAGTGAATTATATTGCCCTTCAGATTTTCCCGGATTTTGGAAAGATTGATCCGACTCGATTTTTCTTGGAAGATATCGCAATTAAGGGAGATGACATTATAGATGGTTTTATGGAGGTCATGCTTAGAGTCTTGCCGGTTCTTATTCTGGCTTCTATATTTATTACATTAAGAGACTTTTCCGCATGAAAGTAGTATTAATTATTATTCTCCTGCTTGTGATAATTGGTATTCAGCATTTTTTATTAGAGGTTAGTCCTGAAAAAAAGAAGGAAGAGATGCATACTAGAATTTCTAGGGTCCCAGCGAGCTCGCTTTTGCCAATGTATTTGTCATCTCTTTTTATGGGGCCATTGAGATCCATTGTGATAAACGGGCTGTGGATCAGCGTAGATAAAGCAAAAGACGAGCGCAGGTTCTTCTTGGCAAAAGAAATGATAGATTTTATTACGATACTCCAGCCACGCAATGAGGCGGTCTGGTCCTCTCTTGCACAGTCAATCTTTTTTGACGTTGCCCCAGATGAGCGAGATCCTCAAAAGAGATACGAAACATGGGAGCGAAGTGCTATCCTTAAGCTCCTTGAGGGATTGGCAATTAATCCCCATAGCCCTGTTTTGGCACATGACATAGGCTTTATGCTATGGTTCAAAGCAGTGCCGCAGGGGGGGACCATTAATCGCAGTTTTGTAGAGCACTTTGTAAAAGATACTGAACTGCAGAAAAAACTACAGCGAGATTATAAAGAGAATAAGAGCGTTTTTGAAGTTGGCGCCGAATTTTTCGAGAGATCAAATGAAGAGCTAAACAGGCTGCCTGATAAACAAGCAGTGAGTCAGTTCCACTTGTATGTGACACAAAGCGCTAACGATCAATCTATAAGGCAGCAGTATTACAGATATGGAGTATACCTTTGGTTCACCGGGAAAAATGCAGATGCAAAGTACTGGCTTAAGCTTGCTGCTCAAAAATCCCTCTATATTGCCAAACAGCACGATCTTGTACACCTTAACCAATATGCTGAACTTTATGAAGAGCTATCTAAGATCATAGATCTTCCAAAAGACCAGTTCATTCGCGAGGGAGGCAGGTTGCTCAAGAAAACCCCTCACTATGATGAGCAATTTCTTTTAGGAAAGGTATCGGAGTTTAAAATCGAGGCATCAAAAGATCTGAATGAATTTAACGACCACCCTGAATATTCTATAAATATTTCTGACAAGAAAGAAATTGAGGCTAATATAGGGCCCGAGGCCGATGATGTGGATTATTTCTACCTCGGCTCTTCTGTCGAAGATAAAAAACTCTATGATATACTCGTAAATGTAGAAAATCTTGACAGTCCAGTGCTAAAAATCGCCTTGGTGAATTCTGAAAGTGGCATGACAGTTCTGACCAAGGAAATTGTTGGGAAAACAGCCAAGCAAATTGTATTCAAGGTCCCCGCTATAGGCGGTTATCAAATGAAGATAGAATCTGACAGCAAGTCAAGCGGTTACAAAATAAAACCCGTAAGATATTCCTATGACCTTCCAAGCATTAAAGAAATTGTCTTGACAGCGAGAGCTGATCATAATGAGGTTCTTTATCTTGGAACTTCTACGAAAGCAAGCAGATTATCTGAAATTGCTTTCGAGCTTGAAATGCCAGTTCGATCTCATCTTAAGATTCGCATTATAAATGATGAGGACGGAAAAGAGATGTTTTCAAAGGAAATCAAAGAGACTAGGGGTGAATTAATTACATTCAAACCAAATGAGGTTGGTTCATACTTTCTCAGGATAGATTCAGCTCAACGCACACCCTATAAAATTAAACTTGTATCAATAAAATGATTCTCAAGATAGAGGGGCTCACTAAATATTTTGGTAGCAGGTGTGTTGTAAAATCTCTTGATATGGAAGTAAAAGAAGGTGATATATACGGGTTTCTTGGGTTAAACGGAGCGGGGAAAACGACAACTATTCGTATGATTTTACATCTTATAAGACCGTCCTCAGGAAAGGTGTTTATATTTGGGAAGCACTTAACTCAAGATTATGTGAATATAATGGCAAATATAGGCGCACTTGTAGAGCAGCCTGCTTACTACCCTCATCTTTCATCAGAGGAGAACCTTGAAATATTGCGGCTATTATCAAAAAAGACACCACGTTCAAGAATTAAAGAGATTCTCAGGTGCGTAGGACTCGATCATAAGGGGCGTGTCGGTACGTTTTCACAGGGTATGCGACAGCGGCTTGGAATTGCAATGGCTCTTT
This sequence comes from Planctomycetaceae bacterium, assembly GCA_005239585.1. The sequence goes on along the minus strand of SBBU01000260.1, from coordinate 7,942 downwards.
TAGCTGAACCGTCCTTTGTAATTCTTGATGAACCTACTAATGGTCTTGACCCACAGGGCGTGATCGATATAAGAAATCTCATTAAGGATCTAAATAAAAATGGGATTACTTTTTTAATATCAAGTCACTTACTGCATGAGATTGAGATAACCTGCAATCGCGTAGGCATTATTGTCAAAGGAAAGATGATTATTCAAGGTGACGTGGATAAGTTTCTTGAGCGAACGATTACAGGTTGTAATATCAAGGCAAATCCTATAGATAGGGCACAAGAAGTAATTTCAAAGCTCGATTATGTAAAAGAGTTTAAACTTAATGAAGGGAGGATACGTGTTAAGGTCTCTAGCCATGACTTTACAAGGCTTAATCGTGATTTAGTTCAAAGTGGTGTTGAAGTGGGTGAACTTGTTCCTTCACGGCTTTCTCTTGAGGACTTTTTTCTGTTGGCGCAGAAGGAAGAAACTCGTCCTCAACTCACAGATCTTAAATGAAGGCATTACGATCAGAGCTGCTCAAGGTCTTCCTTAATCCGCTTCTATATGTATTTTTAGCCATCCTTATAATATTGACCCCCTTATTTACTTATCTCAATCTAAAATATGTCAACCCCTATACAGAAAAGGATTTTAATATGCTTCCTTCCTTGCTTGTCTTTAGCTATGGCTGTCAGCTCGGTCTACCATTGGCAGGCTATATAATAGTTGCTTTCTCGTGCATGCTTTTCGCAGGTGAGTTTGACAGGGGTACTATTAAGAATTTACTGACAAGGCCTGTCACGAGGACTAATCTTTATTTTGCCAAGGTAATGACGGCAATAATTATAGCGTGCATGTTTTATTTTGCCGTTATATGGTCGAGCTTCTTTTTTGCAACTGTTACAGGAGAGATGGGAAATATCTGGGCTGACGAAAGCTTTCAGATAAGGTCTAGTGCTCAGGAAATGTCTTTTCATTTTGGGCTGGCAATACTGATGAGTTTTGTATCATTTCTTTGTCTGGCCTTGCTAGGAGTTGCCATATCAAACATGATAAACAACTCAGGATATGCAGTTGCCACAGGTTTAATATTCCTTGTGGTTCTTTCAATTGCTGTAAGAATGGTTAGAGAGAGCACTCAACTTTTCTTCTTTAACTACTATATTGGCTATGCTTATGAAACATTACGTGATTTTTCAGTGGGCACAGTTACAGCAAGGTGGGACCCAAAAATATTAAAATACCCATTGAGTGAGGGTGGAATGCACGTCCCAATACACATTATTGTACCGGCAGCGTACGCTTTTATTTTTATGACTATTTCATATATCACCTTTAAATTCAAACAGATAATCGCCTAACTTCTTCATTTGATAATTAATATTGTTGGTGTATAATCACTGGCATGGCGACAGTTCCGGTTGATTTGGCACGCATAATAATGCGTGAGACATCTGAGGAGCAGGTAATTGTACTAAAAGAAAAAAATGGCGATCGTGCATTTCCAATTATGATAGGACTTTGGGAGGCACTTGCGATCAGAAGATACGTAGGGGACCATCAAAACCCCAGACCAATGACGCATGATCTACTCGGAAATGTAATCGATGCGATGGGTTACAAGCTTGATCGAATTGTGGTAACAGAGCTCAAAAAACAGGTCTTTTACGCCAAGCTTGTATTAAAAAGAGACTCCAAGTCGATCGATATTGATGCTCGTCCTTCAGATGCTGTAGCCATTGCCTCTAAAGCAAAATGCCCTATATATGTCGAGGAGCAGGTATTTGAAGACGTGTTGAAGAATCAGCTCCCATTTCCATTCCAACAAGAATCAGAGGAAGAAGAACCACCAGAAGAGTCAGAAGAAATCTAACTCCTAATCTCTGTTTGCCAACTGTATTCTGTAGAGCGACGCATAGAAGCCATTTTTTGCCAGCAGCTCATCATGTGTTCCAACCTCAACCACTCTACCCTGATCAAGAACGTAGATCCTGTCTGCATTTTTAATTGTTGACAGTCTGTGTGCTATAATGATCGTGATTCTGTCTCTGCTTCGTGTGATCTCTATCAAAGACTCTTCTATCTTTTTCTCGATCTCGACATCTAAATGACTTGTTGGTTCATCTAGGATTAAAAGTGAAGGTTTACGTAAGAGTGCACGGGCTATTGAAATCCTCTGGCGCTCCCCACCAGATAGCTTTGCTCCCATATAACCGATTTGTGTCTCATAACCCTTCTCAAGTGTTGAGATAAAGTCATGTATTCCAGCCAGCTTGGTTGACTGGATAATCTCATCTTGATTCGCACTGGGTTGACCATAGAGGAGGTTCTCCATAATAGAGGTGTTAAAGAGAAAAGTGTCCTGCGCGACTAGAGAGATTTGCCTAAGTAGTGAGGACCTGCTTAGATGCTGAGAATTTCGCCCATTTAGAATTATCTCTCCTTGAGACGGGGAATGAAATTTAGTTATAAGGTCAACAAGTGTAGATTTCCCCACACCCGAGCGGCCAACAAGGGCAATTATCTCCCCTTTTTTCGCCTTTATGTTTATGCCTTGGAAGAGCGGCTGTGTGTCATACGAAAAACAAAGATCTTTGATCTCAATTTCATGTATAGGACCAACATCTTCTCCTTTTGTTGGGTCCTGTTCATCAGGTTCATCTAATATCTCAAAAACTCTCTCGCATGCGGGAGCTGACTCCATGAGGGCGTTGTAACTCTTTGTTAGTTCCTTGGAGGATGTATATAACCTTGCAACAGCTATCCCAAAGCCAGCGAGATCTGCCAAAGTCATGTTTTTATTTAATATTAGGTAACCGCCAAACCAAAAGAGCAGTGCCACTGCCAAGGCAAGGAATAATTCGACAAGTGACATCGATAGTGCGCGTTTTCTGACGGTACTCATCATTTTTTTCAAGAGTCCTTCATTTTTTGTTGAAAAATTGCCGAGTTCCTCTTTGCCTTTATCGAATGTCTTGATGACTTTGATACCACTATAAATAGAGATAATGCTGTCAGTTACTTCCCCAAGATACTCCATGCTTCTCTTTCTTGCCTTCCGCAAACTTCTGGAGATTCGCAGGAGAGGGATTATACAGGTCGGAAAGAGTATTAATGTTGCCAAACCAAGGTAAGGACTAAAATAAAATATCAGACATACCGCTGCGATGATCTGGAGCGAGAAGAAGAAAATGTCTTTTAAAAAGAACATTAATGCAGGTTCAAGGTGAACCACATCGTTAGTAATCCTCGAAATTACATCCCCCGGTCGCTTTTCAAAGTAGAAAAACTTGAGGGGCAGCGATAACAGTTTCTGTGCAAGCAGACTTCTTATATCTCGTATAAATCTCTGAATGATAAGATTTGAAAGGACCTCTTTTAGGAATTTGAATATAAAAGTGCCGATACAAGTAAGGATAAAAACAATTGTTATTTTATGAAAAGTAGTTGTGTCAAGGTTGGAAAATTCCTTTATGACTGCAATTCTAATACCATCGCAGGCTACAAAAAGGATCATGACCAGTATGGTCAGTAGTAGAAGAAAGACATATTTTCTTGCATAGAAATACATTCTTTTGCGGATTGTCCCTATTTTTAGAGATTTCATGATGAGAATTGCTTTAGCTTCTCCTGATATGTACTATATCTTTGTTTTACCTCGTCGAATGTGTCTGCTCCGAATTTGTCGAGAAACGCAGCGAGTATTTCAAATGCAACAACTGCCTCACCGATTACGCTCGCTGCCGGCACAACGCAGACATCTGAGCGCTCGTAGGCGGCCTGTGCCTCCTGCTTATCCTTCAAATCCACGGTTTTTAACGGATTTCTCAGTGTTGAGATCGGTTTACAGGATGTCCTGGCAACTATTGGCTGGCCGTTTGACATACCACCCTCAATGCCTCCAGCATTATTTTTAGCCCGAGATATCTTTCCATCAGGTGATTTTATTATTTCATCATGCATCTTGGAGCCTTGGGTGGACCCAACTGCATAGCCAAGTCCGATCTCCACAGATTTTACTGTCTGAACTGACATGAGTGCAGCAGCGAGACGACTGTCGAGTTTATATTTCCACTGGGCATAACTTCCAAGTCCTGGCGGGACACCAAGACATTTCACCTCGAATCTTCCGCCTAGTGTATCGCCTTCCGAGCGAATTCTGTCAATCTCTTGCTTGAGCGCATCGTCGTTAGTGCTGTCTGGCATATAGAATGGTGATTGATCTCGCTTTGCGATCAATTCATTCGAGTTGTCAGGAGTTTTTGAGCATGTAAATGTCCCAATTTGAACAACATAACCCACACATCGAATTTCGAAGAGCGACAAGAGATAGTTAGCAAAGGCCCCGGCTGCGACACGGGCTGCAGTCTCCCTAGCGCTTGAGCGCTCTGTAATGTCTCTGACATCCTGAACTCCATACTTCATTGCACCTGCAAGATCTGCATGACCGGGTCTTGGCTTTGTGATTTCACCAAGTTCCTCGATGTTCTGGACCCTGTTTTCAATCTTGAATGTCAATGGTGAGCCTATGGTCTTCTCTTTCCGCACACCACTTAGGACTTGAATGGTGTCTTTTTCAATCTTCATCCTAGCGCCTCGGCCATATCCCCCTTGTCGTCTCTCAAGCTCCTTATCTAAGAACTCTTTGGATTCGATTGAGAAAGGAGTGCCGTATGGGATTCCTTCTATTACAGTTAAAAGGCAACTACCGTGAGACTCTCCTGCGGTCGTATAAGAAATCATAATGGTATTATAAATATCGCGAGGCTTTACTTCCATGTCTAGTCGTGGGAAAATCGCTTCTCCAAATGAGTGCGGCAGTTATAATTGCAGCAGCAGGGAGCGGGAAGAGGGCGGGCCTTTATAAGCAATTTGTCAAACTTGGCAGAAGGTCCATTCTTGAGCGGGTAATTGACAAATTCAATTCACTCGAATTTATTAATCAGATAGTTGTGGCCTTGCCTCTTGGAAAAGGGTTTAGACACAGCAGTAAAAAGGTTATTTTTGTCAAAGGTGGCAAAAATCGGCAGGAATCAGTATATAATGCATTACAAGAGGTTGGCTCTCCAATCGTCCTAGTCCATGATTGCGTCAGGCCGTTTGTCTCAAAGGCTTTAATAAACCGGGTCTACCTTAGTGCCAAAAAATTTGGTGCATCCATTGCTGCTGTAAAGGCTAGGGATACCATTAAAGTGGCTAGAAATGGTACTGTTAAAAGGACTATCGAACGAGAAATTGCCTATTGTGCGCATACTCCGCAGGGGTTCAGACTTGAGATAATTAAAAAAGCACACCAAAAGGCATTGAAAGATAGATTTATCGGGACAGACGAGAGTCAGCTCGTAGAGCGTATCGGTGTCAAAGTACATATCGTTAGGTCGGATGAATCAAATTTCAAGCTGACCACCCCTTTGGATATAAAAATTGCAAAATATTTGACAAAAAAATTCAAATCCTTATAATCGTTTTAACTTTGTAATGGAGGGATATATGGGGACAGTAATTCAAGCCTTAACAATCCTATTTGCAAGCGATTTTACAGTACAGGACAAGCCTCCCAAGATTGAAGTCGAGGGGAATTTTCAACTACACTGGGTATACAGGGATGGAGCTCTCAACGAAGCGAGTGCATGGCAGCGAAATGGTGTACTCTCAGGTGCTGCTCTGGACAGAGCAGATGACAGCAATGATATCTTCAGCGGCAAGTTTACACTTACTTTTAAAACCACTCTTCCAAGTGCAGTGGATGTGTTTCTCCAGCTTGAAAACAAGCAGATAATGTTTACACCAGGTACTTTCCCAAGCGAACAAAATATAAACCTGGGAATTGACGATATCCGATTCTACGTCGAACAGGCATACGTTAGATTCAGAGAGTTTGCAGTAGCTCCTAATTCGTCACTTACATTTGGGGCGCAGGATTTTATCATAGACCTAACCGGTCGTGGCAACACGATCTTTGTGGATGCATCTGAGGCTGAGAGTCCATGGGATGATGCCGAATTCGTTTGGCCTCTTACAAGAAGGCAGACCATGGAACCTACTGGATTCGTATTTGCCTACGAAAGAGAGGCCCTTGATTTTAGACTTGCTGCTTTACCAGCAGTCCTTGAGAGAAATAGGGCGGTAAACAACGACCATGCTATTTGGGCTATGATTTTGGGCTATAAGCTTACTGAAGGGTTTAAGTTAGGAATGACACTTGCAACATTTGATGGTCCACAAAAGTCTAACCGCACATCGACACTTGGTATAGGTTATAACTGGCAGATACAAAAAGGTTTTGATTTCTGGGGCGAGTTCTATGCCCAAGCAGGTAGATTATTTGACTCTCTTACAGTCACTCTTCCAACAGGTGCAGCAACTCTTACACAGGTGAAGACAACTGGAAAAGCATTTGATTTAGGCCTGAGATTCACGGTCTTTGAAACCCCGAGCAAGCCATTTATTGATCTTTCAGTGGTCAAGGTGGATGGGGCAAAAAATCAGTCAACTATTACGGGCCAGATCAACGAGACAAAGACCAAGAAGTTTATTTCATATGAAAACAACGATGATTTTTTGATAATTGAATCAAATGAGTGGGGATACGATATCGACAACAACTATATAGGATTCAAACTAAAGCTTGGTGCGACGTTCAGTGTACCAGGTGACATTAAGGGAAACCTCCCAGTAACATTAAAAGCTGCTTTCTTCAAGGCGGACAATCCCATAAGGACACTTTCTGTTGTCGATGGTCTCGAGAAGAGTGCAGATGACCTTGGCATAGAAACTAATTTCAACATGGACTTTAAGGTTAATAAATGGTGCGATCTCAACTTTATGGCAGCTCTCCTCTCTGGATCAGATGTCATGAAGATGTTTACAAAAGATACTGAATCTGGTACCTGGCTTCTTGCGCTCGGCACAACTTTAAAATTCTAAGCTTTTAACTGGATTAATCACGGCCAGAAGTTAACAACTTCTGGCCGTCTTTATTTGGCATTCGCAATTCATTAACTCCTGGAGTAAATCATGTCGTCCAAGTGTCATAAACAGATTGTATTTGTAGAGTATTTTTTTGAAAGGAGACTAGTATGAGAAACAAAGTGTGGTGTATGGGTTTTCTGGCGTCAGCTTGCCTTCTAATGGTAAGCAGCACGTTACTGTCTCAGGAAAGCGATGCAAAAAAGCCCCAGGAAGACTGGGCTAAAGCAGAATCGACATTCAAAGAAAAGATATTTAAAGACACAATTGAATTACAACGGGTTAAAGTAGATGTTTTTAAGGAACATCGCTTTTACCAGCTTACAGTCAAAATACCTCAGAAGGTGCATGGAACAGAGGAAGAGATTGTTCAAACAATCTCTCTTGGAATATTTGCATTAAAGATTGACGGGACTGCGCAAGCTGTCAAAAAACTCGAAAACCTTGCTGAGATTGCAAAGGCAGAGAAGCTAAAACTTGCAAAAGATGACGATGTTAAACCTCTTATTTCGATATGTAACAAACTTGCCACAAAGGAGAGTACGTCTGTGTGTCGTTTCCACGTTTATACTCCAGATAAAGATCAGCAGGAACCAGAGCGTACCGTAAAGGACATAAAAAAAGAAGGCAAGAGCTATACTGCCAAGTCTGTTATCGAGGTGGAAGAATATAAAGACTTTAGTTTCATCATGTGCATATCCTATCAGTATGAGTTCAAACTGAACGATGATAATGAGCTCCAAGATATCACTCGTGAAGAGAAAAGCGGATATGAAGATTATCTCAAAAAGTTCAAGGAGGGAGAGTTCTTTTTAATGGAACTGCAAAAGACAGAGTGACGGTTAAATAGAATACAAATGCCCCTTGTAAAGATATTGCAAGGGGCATTTGTGTCGACTCCGTAACTGTTAAAAGATCTGTGCTCGAGGTGGCTAGAGCACCCCTGTGAATTTAGCATCTTTAATTTACAAATACTGGTTTCAGGTCAATGAATCCCT
>SBBU01000373.1 GCA_005239585.1 Planctomycetaceae bacterium | reverse complement strand
TTCCTCGACAGTATAAAGGAATTAAAAGGCCAACCAAGGGGATCTAGTTCAACCGTTCACAAAGACCTCAATCTCGAACCAGATCGAGCAATTCATATTGTGTTTAAAGATCGAGTAAATCAAGAAATTGAACATATACTAGTTGGGAAACGAGGCCCAAAGTTTGAGACATCTTTTGTCCGCCGCTCCTCATCTAATGATGCCTATATCGCCACACGGAATCTTCTTTCTGCAGTTGGCGCCAGCGACACAGACGACAAACCTAAACCAACGGCCTTTCTCGACCTTGAGATAACCAACCTTGACAAGGCAAAAATAACTGGTCTTGAACTCAAGACACCATTTTCAACACTCCAATTTCTAAGACAGGAAAAAAAGACAGAAAAAACTGAACAAACCAAACAATACGAATGGATCCAGTCAACCAAAGGACTTGGCATCAGGGCGAAAACAAGTGGTATCGAAAGTATTATTGACGCCATAAAGACACTTAAAGCCGACGATGTAGCAGATCCATCCAAGGTCTCCAATTACGGCCTCGATTCTACTCAAAACAAAGCCGAGATATTAATGGGTAATCAACCACCGTTTGAAATTCGTATTGGAAAATCTCCGACAGACAAAAAAGAGTCATTCTACGCCAAGGTTTCCAATGATCCTCAGATATACATAATATCTAAATCCACATTGGAGTCAGTATTTCGTAAAGGAAAAGATCTTTTGGAATTCCCCGCCACAGAAGGCCCAAACTATCCTTTCAAGTTCTATTTTTATGGACGTCATAGGGATTTCACAATTGAGGTTCAAAAAGACAAAGGGTTCATAATCACAGCAATTTCAGCACCTGCGGACTGGGGAAAACTCAAAAAGTTTGCAAATAAATTGTATGAGTATATCCCTGATGACGTTGCAACGCTAGATGAATCCTCTAAAACTGGCCTTGATGACCCCATACACACAGTGCTAATTGAAGGCAAAGATGGCAAATTAGAGGTTCGAATAGGGGGTTCAATACCTCAAGATCAGACCCGTAGATATATCCAATTCACAGGTTCAAAACATGTCTTTATTATTTCAGAAGCAGACTTGGGCACATTTACACCCACTCTGAGCGAGTTTGTCAGCTATCGCGTTTTAGATGTACGTAAAGATCAGGTCCGCAGTATCAGAACCACAATCGACGGAAAACCTTTCACACTAGAAAGAACAGCTGAATGGCTATGCAAATCTATGGGGTATCCTTTTGCTGCGTTATCTGCTGGGGTTGATAAATACATAGAGCTTGTCAGTGATTTTCAACCCAAGGACCTGTTGAACAAACTCCAAGTAGGATCACCAGAATACACTATTAACTATGATCTTTTTGATGGTAAATCCCTAACGATATACCTTGGTAAGACGGTTGACTGGTACTGGGCTCGCATAGGAGAACAGATTTTCCAAATAGAAGAGTCAACCTTCAAAAAATATCAGATAAAGATTGAAGACGTTCGAGACCAAGTCCTATTTAAGAATCGAGATTACATCGAAAGTTTCACCTTGAAAACAGAATCGGGCGACAAGACGCTCCCCAAGGATAAAGCACCAGAGTTAAAAGTAGAAGATATTTGCAAGCCTGAAGAACGCGCCACCAGCGGCGTTGACACATCCAAATCTAAACTGATTATCAAAATCCGCGAAGGGGATCAGACTCGCGAACTATCTCTGACATTCGGCAATAATCCAGAGAACAAAAAGGATATGCGCTACGCGTTTCTCGAAGGGAGTGAAACCGTAATATTAATCAAAGAAGAACTCTACAAATCCTTAATCGATTTCAAGAATTAGCAGGCGTGAAGTCAAGATAACCCCACGCCCGTAACACTAAACTATGTTAACGATTTTTTGGTTAGGTAGAAATCAAGCCTTTCAACGTTGGTCATAGCAAGACGATCATCAACTTCTTTCTCTGTCTTGGGTGGCGGAACGATGACCTTTTCGCCGGGCTTCCAGTTTACCGGGCAAGCTACTCCTTTGCCATCGGCTGTTATAAGAGCATCTGTAACCCTTAGTATCTCGTCAGCATTTCTTCCGACATTAAGCGGATAGTAAATGACTGCCCTTATTGTTCTCTTTGGATCAATGAAGAAGAGGGCTCTAACAGTAACTGTAGCACTTTCCTTTGGGTGCAACATCCCATAGAGCTGGCTAACGGCGCGATTTGAATCTGCAATGAGAGGATATGGAAGTCTTACGTCAAGAATCTTCTTTAGATTCTGAACCCAAGCAAGGTGGGAGTGAATGCTGTCCACAGAGATGCCAATCAGCTTTACTCCACGCTCATCGAATTCCTTGCTGCGGCGGCCCAGCTCAACAAGCTCTGTAGAGCAAACAGGTGTAAAATCTGCAGGATGCGAAAAGAGAATCACCCACTTGCCCTCCGCCCACTTGGACAATGTTATCTCACCGTGCGTTGTTTGTGCAGTAAAATCAGGGGCTGTATCCCCAATACGAGGAATAGAAACTGCAGTGGCTGCCTGAGTCGGTGCAGCTGTTGTTGTTATAGTTGGTACACACATGGCTTACCCTCCCGAAATTATGTTTAACTAATTTACAACCTCTAAGATATCAGAGGTTAACCCCGCTCTGCAACAGTTCCGTTTAATGGGACGCCACATGAACCGGGGCAGGGTCTGCCTTCAGCAGACCTTACTGCGGAGCAGGGTTAATGTGTAGAAAAGAATGACATAACCTGACGTGGAAATCAAGCGCAACTTTATGCCTTGACAGTCTAAAAATGTGCTAGAACCGAGTCGACACAAACATAAGTGTCTCAAGAGACATCGCGCACTTGGGCAACTGATTTCAGTATGAAAATGAAAAGTAAGATACAGACAAGAACCACAGAGCCCCCAATAATAAAATCACCCACTATAAGCTTCAGAATCGCAAAATTTAGCAGGAAGATTAGAATCGTTCCGGCAACCCAGCAAACTATCTCCCTTCCCCAAGAAGACTTGTAATCAGCAACGCGCTTCCATCCTAATCTTGGAGGTCTAACCTTCATACAAAATTCCCTGAGCCTTTCAACTGATTCTGGTCTGGTAAGGAGAGTAACTGCGACCCAGACGGCAAGTGAAGAAAATGCGATGATAGCCACTGATACTAACCTTTGATCAGGAGGAAGAGTCATCTTGGTAACCAGGAATGCTCCGAGTGAGGCAATCATGGCTGAAATCTCTGACCACGCATTAACCCTATGCCACAGCCAGCGCATGATCAAAACACTGCCAATGCCGCTCGTCAGTTCAAGAATAGTCATAAAGGCAGATATTAATGAATCAGAATAGATTGCAACAACTGCAGCTAATTCCATCACAATAACACTGCTCAACCGCGATAGTATCATACAATCTTTTTCTGATGCAGAAGGCCGGAGAAATCGCTTGTATAGATCATTCACAATATAGGAAGCGCCCCAGTTTATATGTGTGTCGACAGTAGACATGAGAGCCGCAAGCAATGAGGCCAAAAGCAGACCTTTAATACCGGCCGGCAAGAGCATCATGATCATCGCAGGATATGCCTTTTCATGATCGCCCTTTACATAATCTGGCATGACTAGAGTAAGAGATAACAACGCAACAATGATCCAAGGCCACGTACGAATTACATAATGTGCTATGCTAAACCATAATACACCCATGACAGCATTCTTCTCATCCTTACATGACATCATTCTTTGGACAAGAATTCCCCCGCCATCCGCATTCTTGTAAGACCACCAGTTAATAAAGAGAAAACTAAATACAAAGGCGAGTGAAGAGCTCCAAAAATCGCCTGTTACTGGCGGGATGTATTCCAGATTAGCTGCTGGTACGTTTCCAAAATTGGCATGTGCGATTGCAAAACCTGCCAAGAGTATGGCCCCAAGAATTGCAACAGTAAACTGGAAAAGGTCTGTCATCACCACCCCCCAGTATCCTGAAGAAACGGTGTAAAGAAGTGTTAGGAAACATGTCCCTCCTATGGCAAGATTCTTGTCCAAACCTGTCATTACCTCCATGATCTTTACGCAGCCAACTAAAGTAAGGCCTCCCAGGACATATGAATTGAAAAAGACTCCCCACAATATTGCCTTCATACCCCTAAGAATGCTTGCTGCCTTGCCAGAGTATCGAAGTTCAACAAATTGCACTTCAGTTAGAACCCCACATCTTCGCCACAATCTGGAGAATAGAAAGCAGGCCAGCATATGACTTGCAGCCAATGCCCACCAACTCCAGTTGGCCCATATGCCTTTTGCCCTCGTGATTCCCGTAACAAAAAGAGGCGTATCTGCAGAAAATGTGGTAGCTGCCATGCTAGTGCCGGCAATATACCATGGTAGTTTTCTATCTGCCAAGAAATAGGATTGGATATTACTTGATGCACGAGGCGTGAATATAAAGCCTATTATAAGTGTTATTACGATGAAGATTGCTATTGCTATCCAGTCAATGAGTACCATTCTTAGAGAAATGATTAACCAGCGCGTTTGATAAAAAAAGCCAGTTATAGCCGCTTTCAGCGGCAATACAATATAACTGGCTTGAGCTCCCCCTCAATGTATTCAAGCGCCGCTAATCTATAGATTAGCGACGCTTTAACAAATACCTTAAAAGTCGGCTGGTCTTACTGTCTGCCTATTGTTGGCTTTGCACCTTTCGGCTGCCTTTTTAAGATGGTCTTCTACCACCTTGCTAAGGGCATCTACCGAGTCAGAAGCAAGCCTCAGATTAAGCTTTTTAACCACTTCCCTTACTTTTGACTGGACAACTAGGTTATCTCCCATATTAAACCCCTCAAAAAAGTTGGGTTTATAGTACATTTTAACCCATAATTTGTCAAGATTTTTAGAGCTTGTCCAAAAATCGGATTGAATAAAAAGGGCCTCTCTGCCCGATAGATTAGACAAATCTTTTGGGAGAGAGGTATGAAAC
>SBBU01000187.1 GCA_005239585.1 Planctomycetaceae bacterium | reverse complement strand
TCCCAAAAGATTTGTCTAATCTATCGGGCAGAGAGGCCCTTTTTATTCAATCCGATTTTTTGGACAAGCTCAGTATAAATTGACATGGAATTAACTGAATGATAGAAAAATAGTCGATTGTAAGTGTATGAAGTGGAAGACGCTGGCGCATAACGGGGTGGCCTTTCCACCTGAATATCAGGCTTTGGGGTTTGGTATCAAGATAAAGGGCAAGAAGATCAAATTAAATCCCCAGCAGGAGGAGATGGCCTTTGCATGGGCTAAGAAGAAGGATACCCCCTATGTGCAGGATCCCGTCTTTGCAGCCAATTTCATGGGTGATTTCATAAAGCTCTTACCGCCTGAATTTAAAGAAGTGAAGATCAGTGACATTGATTTTGGTGAAATGAACAAATATATAGACGGGCAAAAGGCCCTAGTCCTGGATAAGGAGGCAAAGAAGACAAAGGCTGTGGAGCGAAAAAAAATCCGTGAAGAGATGAAGGCAAAGTATGGCTGGGCAGAGGTGGACGGTGTGCGCTATGACGTTGCAAACTGGCTGGTTGAACCGCCGGGAATATTTATGGGAAGAGGCCAGCATCCGATGAGAGGCAAGTGGAAACCGCGTATCTATTCAGAAGATGTCACGCTGAATCTTGGCAAAGATGTCCCTGTACCGCAGGGCAAGTGGAAGAAAATAGTTCATGATAACGAGTCAACATGGCTTGCCCGCTGGATGGATAAACTGAGCGATAAGGAGAAGTATGTCTGGCTTTCAGATGCCTCGAAACTTCGTCAGGAACGTGACAAGGCAAAGTATGACAAGGCAAGCAAGTTAAGAGAGCATTTTGAGGATGTGATCGGCAAGATATGCAAGTCGTTAAACGCAAGAGATACTAAGGATAGAATGGTTGCTACAGCGTGTTACTTGATCTATAAGCTCGCGATGAGAGTGGGCGATGAAAAGGATCCAGACGAAGCCGATACAGTCGGGGCGTCAACGTTAAGGGTTGAACACCTAAAGTTTGGAAAGAGCTCTATTGAATTTGATTTTCTTGGCAAGGACAGCGTCAGGTGGCAAAAGACGCTCGAATTTACCGACCAAGACCGAGTCGCATTTGACAATCTGCAAAAATTCTCCAAGGGTAAAGATGGGGCTGAACTTGTATTTTCAGATATCAATTCTAGATCTGTCAACAAGTTTCTGGGCGAGATCCTTGGTGGTCTTACCGCAAAGGTATTCAGGACTTGTCTAGCCACTGAGATTGTTCGAGACTATCTTGTCAAGGCAGGTGACGGGCCTAAATCGAGCCCCGAGTCTATAAAAATCATATGTGGAAAGAGGGCAAATCTGCAGGCAGCGATTGCATGCAACCACAAGCGGGCAATACCAAAGAATTTTGAACTGTCGCTTGAGAAGAAGAGGGAGGCGTTGAAGAAGATGCAATCAGTGATTCCCAAGACTGACAAGCAGGCAGCGAAGCAAAAATCGAGGGTGGAAAAGGCAAAGCTTCAACTGGATCTTACTATAGAAACGAAGGACTATGCCCTTAATACATCGCTTAGGAATTATATTGATCCGAGGATTTACATGTCGTGGTGTAATTATGTCGATCTAGACTGGACCAAGATATACACAGCGACCCTTCAGAGAAAATTTATGTGGGCACGCACTGGCATTCTCAAATGGGAAAAATTGAGATAATGGTGACATAAGCTATCAGTGCCGTGAAGGTCTCGTAAGAAGGGCCACAAGCAATAGTACACAGACTAAAAGTCAAAACCCGAAAAACCGGCACTACTGGAGTAGTACTATTCGAGACGATCCCTGAAATGTTTTTTTTATATAAATCTTTTGATTGTGACTTGACTGGTTTTCCCCGTACTTCATTAGAATGCGTCCGTAAATTCATATTTACGGACGCATTCTTATTCTATTTCTACCAGTTCGGCTGATTCGCCCCTGGGACCAGATAGACCGTAAAGACAATATCTTTGGTGCCAACCTGTGCAGTCGATGAATATGAAGCATATCCAGTGGCTTCTACGACCACAGTGTAAGAGTAATTAGACGTGAGACTTGTGCCTTCTGTTTCAGTCCAAGAGTATCTTCCCACATTGTTCGTGCTTCCAGAATTGCGCAGAGTGTATTCACCCGTGGCATTGACACCCTTCCTGTAGATTTTTACCGTTGCACCAGGGATGGGTTGTTGCCCAGTTTGCTGGGTGTATTTGGCGAATACATCAACCGTAATTTTGATGAAGGTAGGCCCTGATGAATTTGAATCATTGTTTGAAGGGGGATTATTCACTGAATCTTGTACGTTTCCTGAGCTCCCGGTACTTGATACGCCACCCCCTCCACAGCCCCCACTGAGCAGTCCAGCGCTCAAAAAGCTGATCACCGACAAGGCAATAATGCGTTTCCATCCCATGGTTTCACCTCATAAATTAATTGATTGTAAATATCCCTATTTCGTTCAACTTTCCATTCACAAATAACTGTATCATGTGCTGTCCCGGCAAAAGACGCTCCTTGTCGAATCGTATAAAGCATTTATTTTCGTTGAGCGAAAGACTAATGAGATCTCTCGAGATGAATCGTGCGTTTATGTAATGCTCATACCACACCGC
>SBBU01000069.1 GCA_005239585.1 Planctomycetaceae bacterium | reverse complement strand
TTTCAGGGGTTGTTGTGAAGGAAAACTCATTGCTAAGATTGAAGAGAGATCTGGACAAGGCAGTAAAAGATGAAGACTATGAAAAGGCTGCCCGAATTAGGGATGAAATCAAGAGACTGGAATCAGAATTAAAATGAAAAAGAATGGTCTTGCAGTAGCTGACCTGTTAAATCAGCAAGGCGAGTGGTTAAGATCAGAGGGTCCTGAGAGTGATGTAATTATCTCAAGCCGGGCAAGGTTGGCCAGAAATCTTGCCAGATTTCCATTTCTTACCGTGTGCGATACAAAGATGCGAAATGATATAGCTGCTTATATAGGTGAGAGGCTGCAGCATGTAAAGTTTGAAAAAGATGTCCACTATTTTGGTCTTACTGATCTGGGTTTGATTGACAGGTATATACTGGCAGAAAGGCACCTCATAAGCAGAGATCATGTGAATCTGGATGGTGAAAGGGGTGTTGTAGTCTCAAGAGATGAAACAATGAGCATTATGGTCAACGAGGAAGATCACATCAGAATGCAGGTCATGAGGTCAGGGTATCAACTAGACGAGGTGTGGAATGAAGTCAATGAGCTTGATAACAGGCTTGGGGAGCACTTGCATTATGCATTTGACTCTAGATTTGGGTACGTGACATGCTGTCCTACAAACATGGGTACGGGCATGCGAATCTCTGTGTTGATGCACCTCCCGGCTATAGTTTTTTCCAAGAAACTGGAGCAGGTGCTTCAGACGCTTGCCAGAGTTCGGTACTCAATCAGAGGATTCTTTGGTGAAGGCACAGCGCCAGTCGGGGACTTTTTCCAGATATCAAATCAGGTAGCGCTCGGTAGGACGGAGGAGGATATAGTTCAGGAGATGAAGATGGCAATCCCTGAAATCATAAGATTTGAGCGTGGATGGCGTGAAAAGCTGCTGAGGGAGCAATCTCATGCACTTGAAGATAAAATTTACAGGGCATATGGTGTCCTGAAAAATGCACACTCGATATCGTCAGAAGAAACGCTGGAACTTCTCTCTACGATAAGACTAGGGATAAATCTGAAGATATCCAGTGAGATCCCTATAAAAGTAATCAATGAACTTGTGGTCAAGACTCAGCCAAATCACCTTCAGAGGATCTGTGGCAGGACACTTCAGCAGGCAGAACGTGATGTCGAGAGGGCGCGGATGATTCGCGATTCACTCAGACAATTCTGAAAACGTTTCCCCCTTTATCAACAAAATCATGATGGAAAGTGTGATTTCCGATAGTATAATGGGTTCTGTATGCTCAAACTAAATAACGACCTCAAACGTCATATACTATAGAGGCTTTATGAATAAATTTGGCAGTTTGCTAGTGCTCGCATTTGCAATCATTGCTATTTATGGCTGTAATCCCTCAACAGATGCCCAAAGCAAAACGGTTCAAGATAAGAATAAAAAGACTGATCAACAGCCTATAGAGAACCAAGATGACGAGGAGAAATGGAAAAAGATATTCACAGTCTCTCCAGATAAAGAGGAGCCTGTTCTGGCGATCGAAGAGGTAAAGAAAAGGTATGAAGTTGCAAAGGGACAAAATAAACTTGAGGAGTTTGAAAAGGAGTTTATATACAACGAAAAATTCGGCTATGTTCAAATTGCAAAGTCCGGTGATTCATCGAAGACCAAAATAGTTATTCCAGCAACAGTTATATTGCCGGGTAATCCAGTTGAAGTCTTTACATGTATGAGGGGATTTAATCATGAAACTACCTTTATGGTAAATAGCGATACATATATGACAGATATTGCAATAAGAGCGTTTGTCGCCAAGCCTGCCGATGCATCGATAATAGAGGATCAGAAAGACAGAAAATGGGGCGAGCCTGACAAGAATGATGACTCTAGAATGCTGCTCTTTGCCCAATGGAATAAAGATGGGAAAACATTGGTATATAGAGGCGAGGATATAGTTATTGATCGCGTAAGGCTAACCACTATGCCGCATATTGGATTTATTTATGCCCCATCTTTCCATGATGCCGAAGATCCTCTTACACATAAAAAGACAAAGATTCTTACTGCCTATCAAACAACGGTGCTAGTTACCGTTTTAAACTATCGTTCGGCACTGATCTATAATGCCCTCAAGGTTGAAGAGGCATTTCATTACGGGCGATATTCTTCGAATCCATATATTATGCCGGAAGAAGGAAAAGAAGTGTTGTTAATTATAAGAAAGCCGACAAGGGAGGAAATGACAGAAATAAAGAAGATAGAGAAGAAAATATATGAAAATGAAAAATAATTTAGAAAAATTGAGGAGAGCGATAGTTCTAAACAGGGCAATCTACTGGTTCTCCAGGTCTTTCCTTACCCTCTCTATCCTGCTTCTAGTTATATTTGTAGCAACTAGAATTCTTACGCTGGAGTTTCCAATAGCCCTCTTCTGGATTTTTACAATACCTCTGGTTATGTTTGCGATCCCGATATTAAAGGGTTGCAACATTGATTTTTGCGCAGTATATATGGATCGCAGACTCGGCCTTAATGAGCGAATTGCAACTGCTCTGGAGGTCCCGCATGATCACCCTATGCGAGGTGTTATAATCGCCGATGCTGAAAGGACATTGTCTCAGAAAGATATCTCTCCCATTTGTGCTATATTGTTGCCAAAGGAGTTCCCGGTTTCATTTGTGCTGACGCTGCTTTTATTTGTGATTGTCTCGGCGCCGCAGCAGGTCTTCGGTTTCTATCAGGGACAAAATGCCTATATGCAGGAAAAGAAACAGGAGATGTCAAGTATAGTAAAATTATTGATCCAAAAGACCTCAAAACCTGAGGACAAGGATATTCTTAGGGATATAGAATCCAAGTTAATAGAGTCTAAACAGATGCAAGAGTTCTTAGATTTTATAAACAAGTTAAAAGATTATCTATCTAGTAAGATAGAATCAAATATGGCGAATCCAGCTGAAAAAAAACTCTATTCAGAGCTTTTGGAGAAGCTTGAGGCAATGGGTGCTCAAATGGCCTCTAGATTAGGCGCTGATGGAAAAACATTTTTCAAACCGCCAAAATATTCCCCACATATAGCAAAAGAGATTGGAAATAGTAATAATCCTTCTTTGCTTCCAACACCAGAAGTAACTCCAAAAGATAGGCCTAAAATAGATCTTTCAAGCGATCCACTTTCGCCTAGTTCAACATCCTATCTACTCACAACCGAGGGTATGTTTATTCCAATGGAATACAAGGTTATCATTGAGCGATACAAAAGATTTCTAGAGAAACAGGAGGAAAAGAGATGAAATACGTAATCTCCGCACTTTTAGCTTTATTTGCAATTGGGTGCAATAAGCCAAATTCATCAGCGAGTCAGAATCCTGAGAATAATCCCCCGCAGGAGAAGAAATCGATAGACATTAAAGCGTCATTTATCAAGGCCGCTAACTGGCTTGTGGGTTTACAGGATGAAAATGGGGCAATCCTTAAGGAAGTCAAGACGCCAAAGGGAGTGAAAAAGTTTCCAAATCTACCATATACATGTATGACTGTTTATGCACTCCTTGGCGCTCCTAATAAAATAAGGGAAAAGTATTCTGCTAACATTGAAAAAGGTCTTAAACTTATACTCTCAAGGCAGGAAGGCGATGGCGGATGGTCAAATACTAAGGATGATTATAGGACATATTGCACTGCATTGGCGATAATGGTGCTTAATGCCGCAGATAGGAAGAAATTTAGCGGGCAAATTACCAAGGCTCAAATAGTACTTCATTCATTGCAGGTGAGATCTGGGATTTATGAAGGTGGACATGGTTATGGAGATAAAGGATTTACTCAGGATGGCAGAGAAAAAATATCTGACAAGGCAACGATGGACACGACCGTATTTGTTGCAAGGGCAATGTGGGAATCTGGTTACTCTGACAAGGAATATTGGGAGCGCCTCGTCAAGTTCACGCAAAAACACCAAAATGTGAGTGAAAATGTGGACCCCGAGTGGGCGAAGCTGCTGGCAAAATTTGATCTAAAGCCGGGAAATGATGGATCGGGCAATTACACGTTGGATATCGAATATAACAAAAATGAGGACAGGATTGATAAAGACAGAAAAACCTTGATTGGATACGGCTCTATGACTTATGCCATACTTGAGACCTATCTTTATGCGGGTCTGACAAAAGAGGACTGGCGGGTCAAATCAGCGGTAGAGTGGTTGAGAGGAAATTATACGGTGGATTTTCATCCGGGATTTCCGGAAGATTCAGGCATCCCTGATGCAAAGAAGAGGAGATATCAGGGTCTCTATTTCTACTATATGATGATGGCGAGATGCATGGATGCATATGTGGAGAGTCCTTTCAAGACAAGGGATGGAAAGCTTCATGATTGGCCAAGAGAATTAGGAGAAAAACTTGTATCACTGCAAAAGGAAAATGGCTCATGGGTAAATGAAAACGCCAAATGGTGGGAAGACGATTCTGCACTCGTCACTGCCTATGTCCTTATGATTTACGATATCATCTTTAAACATCTAAAGTAGGTAGCCTTTTCAGGGCTGCTTGCAAGCGATTAGTTATATTGATAGAAGTTAAAGGGAAAATGAGAGCAGGACTATGGGCAATAGGTGGGCTGGGAAACGTTGCTACATGCACTGCGTTAGGTCTATGCGCCTTTCGAAAAGGTCTCACACCTAGGACTGGTCTGCTAACCGAACTTCCAGATTTTAAAAGGCTGGAGCTTTGTCCTGTTGAGAACATAGTGTTTGGAGGGCATGAGATACGAAGATCGGATCTGTATAAAGAGGCGCTTGAGTTTAACAGAAAAAACAGCGCACCATCACTCGAAATCATAGAGAAGATCAGGAAAGACTTGCTGGAGATATCAAGAAATATCAGAAAAGGTTTTACATTGAATAATGATCGAGCACTGAGAAGGTTTATGAATGCTAAACTCGGGAAAAACGGGCTGACGCTAAAGAAAATTGTGAAAGAGATTCAATCTGATATAGCAGAATTCAAGTCCAAGAACAAGCTAAGCCGGGTTGTTGTTGTAAATCTGGCCTCGACTGAGAATGGATTAAAGACTACATACAAGACGCTGGACGAGCTGGAGAAAGCAATCGAAAAAAATATCAAGGGCAACCTTTTACCCAGCATGATTTATGCTTATGCAGCGATTTCAGCTGGTTATCCTTATATAAACTTTACTGCGTCATTAGGCTCAAGCATCGCGCCATTTGATGAGCTCTCCTTTAGGGCGAACACCTGTCATATGGGGAAGGATGCAAAGACAGGAGAGACTCTTATCAAGACAGCGCTTGCCCCGATGTTTTACTACAGAAACCTGGAGGTTCTTTCTTGGGAGGCCCATAATATCTTGGGAAATAATGACGGATATGTATTATCTTTTGATGAAAACAAAGAGCCCAAAATAAAGGACAAAAATGGCGTTTTACCCGGCATTCTCGGATATACACCTTCAAGTAATGTAAGGATTGACTATGTGGAGAGTCTTGGTGACTGGAAGACTGCTTGGGACTTTGTCCATTTCAGGGGTTTTCTAGACACAAAGATGACGCTACAGCTTGTCTGGCAGGGGCTCGATTCAATTTTAGCGGCCCCTTTGGTTATTGACCTTGTGAGGCTTGCAGAGTACACTCACCGCATGGGTTTTAGAGGTGCTATGACTCACTTGGCAGTTTTTTTCAAGGCGCCCTACAATACTAGTGAACACAATTTATACAAACAATTTGAAATGCTTAAAGATTTTGTGAACCATGTTCCCAAGACTGTTTGAAATACATATACCATTCGTAGGAAACGTCCCGATAAACACCTACGGTGTGATGATAATGGTAGGTTTTATCGTGGCTGCTCTGGTCGCAGTACGACGTGCAAAGCGTGCCGGACTTGACGGAGATTTTGCCCTTGATCTCGCGATTATAGCAATGATCGTGGGTCTTGTGGGGGCAAAGATTTTATACGTAGCCCAGGTAGCGTCAAAGGCAAAGGTTGAAACTATGGGTGAAAGAGATCTCCAAGAAAGCATGAAAGTCTTTGATTTTGGTGATGGCGGCACCCATCCTATTGGAACATTGCTTGGGCTTTTACCTGTTGTAATATTTTACATAGTTACCATCAATAAAAAGCCAAGTTTAAAGCCGGACAGGGTCTTACTTTTGGCGGTCCTGACTGTTGCACTTGCGTTTGTGGGCTCACGAATTGTGTTTCTCATCATGCATGGACAAGATTACAAATGGGATGTTTTCAAGACATGGCAGAGTGGTTTTGTTTTGTATGGAGGACTTGTAATAGGCGTGTTAGCAGGAGTATGGTATGCATGGTATAAGAAGCAGCCAATCTTAAAACTTGCAGATATTGCAGCGCCCAGCATCATGCTTGGTCTTGTGTTTGGCAGAATCGGATGTTTTTTGAACGGCTGCTGTTTTGGAGCAAGGTGCAATCTACCATGGGGCGTATCATTTCCAAGGGATTCGCCAGCCTATGCACAGCATACTAATCTTAGGGATTTTCCTCCTACTGCCACTGGATCGTTCCCCGTACATCCGACTCAGATTTATGAGGCAGTCTTTGCCCTTGTTATGTTCTTTGTACTCTCCAAATTTCTGCTGAAAGTCAAGACACAGGGTGGTGTTTTTATCGTTATGTGTCTATTCTACTCAGCATGGAGGTTTCTGGTTGAATTTTTCAGAGACGATCCGGGCCGCGCTGAGCTTACGATTCCCGGTCTTAGTTTTTCACAAACAGTCTCAATTTTTGTATTTGTTGCAAGTGCGGCTATTCTGGTAACTTTTAGACTCAAAAGTCAGGCTGCGGCACAATCATCTAGTCCTCCAACTACTTCATAAAGCAGTACTAACCTGTATCTTGCTACTGGGTATCAGGTCATCAGTATTCATTCGCAGTAGGCTAATAATTCTGGATTTCTGCCCTGTCAGTGATAGAATACGCACAAAATATGGGTGCGGAGTCAAAAGGTCAGGTTATCGTGATCTCAGGACCTTCTGGGGTTGGAAAATCAACTCTGGTTAAAAGGCTTTTGGCTATGAAGCCAAGAAAGATAGTGAAATCTATATCTGTGACTACAAGGCAAAAAAGGCCTGATGAGGTGAATGGCAGGGAGTATGTATTTACAAGTCAAGAGGAATTTATGGAGCGGGTCAACAGGGGTGAGTTTGTTGAATATGCGGTTATCTACGGAGAGTATTACGGGACTCGGAAAAAAACCCTTGAAGAACTTACGAGTCAGGGCAAAAATGTCATCTTGGAGATAGACACACAGGGCGCAAAATCGGTGCGAGATCTCGGCTTCAAAGGCCTCTTTATCTTTGTACTGCCTCCTTCAATAGATGATCTTGGCAAGAGGCTCTCTAAAAGAGAAGAGGAGATCGAAAGCACAAAGATACGCCTTCAGTTTGCCAAACATGAAATAGAGCAGAGCAGGACCTATGACCTTTGTATTCTCAATGAAAACATTGATGACGCAGTTTATGATATCAAGCACGCCCTAGAGGAGCGAAATCTATGGGATTAAAGGGAAAACGCATACTAGTTGCAGTTACAGGATCAATTGCATCGTACAAGGCTGCTGATATTGTCTCTCAGCTTGTGCAAAAAGGGGCAGACGTAACATGCATGATGACAGAAGGAGCGATGCAGTTTGTCACACCGCTTACGTTTCAGACGCTGACAGGAAAGAGGACGCTCTATAAAGAGTTTGACCTTGAACTCTATAAAGATGAAACACACATAAAGCTTGCCAAGGCAACGGAACTCTTTCTGATTGCCCCAGCGACAGCCAATGTAATTGGAAAGCTGGCCTGCGGGATTGCTGACGATCTCGTCAGCACTTTTGCACTCGCCGTCACTTGCCCCATAGTCCTTGCGCCAGCAATGAATGTAAACATGTACAAGAATAAGATAGTTCAGGAAAATATTAGCAAGCTCCGCTCGGTCGGGATGAAATTCATCGAACCGGGAGAGGGATTCCTTGCATGTGGCGATGTAGGCATGGGGCGATTATGTGAACCTGAAGAAATAGTTAAATACATAGAGAAGCTAAAGTAACGAGATCAATGTTTGAGAGATCTAAGATTCTTCAAGGCGCAAGACCCAAAATAGATCCCAGGATTCAGATCAAGGCAACAAAGCCATGAGATTCCTAATAACTGCGGGGCCTACAAATGAATTCATCGACGACATTAGGTTCATCTCAAATCCATCATCTGGAAAAATGGGTATTGCTTGCGCAGAAGAGGCGAGGAGTAGAGGTCATCGTGTTGTACTTGTTGCAGGGCCTGTCGATGTGTCATGTTCTAGAGTGAAAATTATCAAGGTGATCAGTGCAGGAGATATGCTGACGGCTGCGAGACGCGAGTTTCCAAAATGCGATGCACTTATTATGACGGCAGCTGTCTCTGATTATACTCCAATTAAGCGTTTCAAAGGAAAGATAAAAAAGTCACCTTCAAAATTGATACTGAGGTTGAGAAAGACGCAAGATATTTTAAGTTCTCTGTCAAAGGGAAAAGGGGGACGGGTGGTGATCGGGTTTGCACTTGAGGTTAAGGATGAGGTTGAGAACGCAATGGGGAAATTAGGGCTCAAGTCGCTTGACGCCATTGTGGTAAATGGCCCATCTTCTTTCAGGAGCGATTACATAAACGCAACCATAATTCATGCCGATAAAACTAGAGAGAAGCTGGGGAGAGTAACAAAGAGAGCCCTGGCAAGAAAACTTATAAAACTGGCGGAGAATTGCTTCAAACGATCTTAATTCTGGCCCTGATTCAGGGCGTTGCTGAATTCCTACCCGTTTCAAGCTCAGCGCATCTTATAATTGCCGGTTCTTATTTGAGTCTTACAGCACCTGGGTTTTACATTGTGATCTTGCATGTCGGTTCATTAATGGCGATTCTCATCGCTTTTTGGAAGGACTTGATGAAACTTGGGCTGAGAGAGTTCATGCTAGTCTGTCTAGCAACTCTTCCTCTTGTACCGTCTGCACTTTTTCTGCGCAATTTTGTAGAGATTTATGATATTCGAGTGATTTCATCTCTTTTGGTTGTTACAGGGGTATTCTTACTGCTTGCAATACGGCTGTCAACTGGCAAAAAAACAGTACGAGAACTTTCGATCGCAGGGGCTATTTTAATCGGAATTGCACAGGCTTTTGCGCTCCTTCCCGGGCTTTCCAGATTGGGGCTCACGATTGGCGCAGGCCTTATCCTTGGTTTAAAGCCTTATGATGCCATCAAGTTTTCAATTTTCATGGCGATACCAGCTATAGCAGGGGCATTTGCAATCAAAATGGAGGATAAAGTGCAGGTTGAGATTATGTCGATACTTATTGGGGTAGGAGTTACTTTTGTAATTAGCCTAGTGTCTATTAAAATACTCAAGATTTTGGCCGATAAAAGATGGATTGCAATTGTTGCCCTCTATGATATTTGTGTTGGTATTTTGTTTTTCTTCTTAGCAAAGTGAAAAAACTTGAAGAATTCGACAGGGGCAAGCTCCTGAAGGATTTAGGCGCATTGTTGTTTGTTCTGTTTGTCATATTTCTACTTATCAGTCTTATCACTTATTCGGAGGGTGATGTCCCGGGTGCTGTATATCCACTCAATGATCTTATTCAGAACAAAGGCGGTTTGATAGGGGCGCAGATGGCAGGATTCCTGCTCCAGCACTTTGGCCTCTGTTCATATCTCATTATTCTTTTCATTGGCATCTGGTCATTTCAGGTCTTTTTTAGGCGGCATATAAGCGGGATTTATTTCAAGTTCCTTACTGCAGCTATTTGTGTTTTAGCGATGTGTGGAATGCTTAGTCTTCAGGGGATCTTCAACCCGGGATTTTTTGGGTTTGGTTCAGCAACTGTCTCTCTCGGCGGTGTTTATGGCGAGGCTGTGAAGATTGTATCTGTGAAAACAATCGGTGGATTCGGAAGCTGGATATTCTTCAGCATACTCTTTGGAATATCTCTAATCCTTGCCACAGATTGGATTGCATACAAAATGGGACTTGGGGCAGTAGGTTTATGCAAGAATGCAGTGAAAGCAATTAGAGCAAGAGCGGCTAAGAGGAGACTCAGAGGTATGTACGAAGAACAAAAAAAGCAACCTGTGGAACAGGTCGAAGATGTTTCAGAACCAGTGCCGCAACCGGTCGCAAAAGAGACGCCCAAGCAAGATATTGTGCAGCCACAAACTCTAGAACCGGCAAGAGTAGTGCCAATTGCAGCGCTGCCTAAGCCCGTTCAGGAGAAGAAACCAGTTGTTAAAAAGATGGGCGAGTTTCGTTTTCCATCGCTAGAACTCTTTGAAGATCATGTTGAGCGCATTCACAAGATAACAGAGGACGATATAAAGGTAAGGCGAGACGTGATTCAGGCATCGCTGGCTGAGTATGGTGTAAATGCAAAGGTTGTAGGCTATGAGGTAGGGCCAACCGTAACTTTGTATGAGCTGGAGCTTTCGCCTGGCACGCGCATTTCAAAGATCGCGTCACTGAGCGATGAGCTTGCGATGAAACTTATGGTCCCGAACGTGAGGATTATTGCTCCGATCCCGGGTCGCGGGACTGTTGGTGTAGAGGTCCCGAATCCATTTCCGGACACAGTTAGGCTCCATTCGTTTCTAAAAGATGGTGTACAGGAATATAAAAAGATCGCACTGCCTGTATTCTTGGGGAAGAACAATTCCGGGGAATCGCTTGTCAAGAACCTTGCTGAAATGCCGCACATTCTAATTGCCGGCACCACAGGTTCAGGCAAGTCTGTCTGCCTAAAATCTATAGTTATGGGGCTTGTTAGTACAAAAAAGCCTACAGAGATGAAACTTTTGCTCATCGATCCGAAAATGGTTGAGCTTACAGCGTTTGAGGATATTCCACACCTGTGGGCCCCGGTGATCACTGATCCTAAAAAGGCGTCTCTTGTGCTTGACTGGCTTGTAAAGGAGATGGAGACAAGATATTCGTTCTTCAACAAACTGCGCGTGATGAAGATAGATACTTTCAACCAATTGGGTGAAGGCGAGATAAAAAAGCGGCTCAAAGAGATAGGTATGAGTGATGAGGAAATCGAAAAGATTCCCACATATATGCCCTACATTGTCGTAGTTGTTGATGAGCTTGCAGATCTCATGCTTGTATCTGGAAAGGAAGTTGAAGGCCTCATCATCAGGATCTCACAAAAGGCAAGGGCAGTTGGTATTCACCTTGTTGCTGCGACGCAGAGACCATCAGCAGATGTTGTGACAGGGCTGATCAAATCGAATATGCCGAGCAGAATCTCATTCAAAGTGGCAAGCCACATTGAATCGCGAATCATACTCGACCACAAGGGGGCTGAAAGACTCCTTGGAAAGGGTGATATGCTTGTGCTTCTTCCGTCATCTGATACGCTCCTTCGTTCACAGTGTACATTTACTGGCGAGGAGGAGATAAAAAGGGTTGTGGATTTCCTCAAGTCGACAGGCGAACCTATCTATCACAACGAGCTTGTTGAGATCGATCATGTGGAGGATATTGAAGGGACTCAGGATGATGAGATGTTCAATGAGGCTTTAAAGGTGGTACTCGAGTCACGCCGCGGTTCAATTTCACTCATCCAGAGACGCCTCGGCATTGGCTATCAGAGGGCAGCCAGACTTATGGAGTCAATGGAAAAGCTTGGGCTTGTTGGACCCTACAACGGAGCCAACCCCCGCGAGGTCCTCATGACCCACGATCAGTGGCAGGCAAAAAAGAAAGAAGCCAAGTAACTCATTTGCAAAATTTTTCCTTGAGTCTTGAGAATTTTAGCTCAAAATCTGTCCGATCCTGCTTCAGACTCTTCTTGCCGAATTGCGGCAGTATAGACTGGAAATGCTTCTCTAGCTCATTCATATCGATTCGACTTGTCCTCAGAAGGGCAAGCACATCCTGAAAATCTGATTCAAGTCCTCGCTCGATTTTGCTTAGCGACACACTATAAAGATCAAAGTGAAAGACGTCTATTCGGTCGAAACGGGCAAAGAATATAGAGCGATTCTGCCAGCCATCTGGCAGGGGTATAAAATGGGCAGGACTTGCCTCTTCTACATTTACCTGCATTTCTTCTTTCAATTTACGAATTGCCTCTATTAACGCTTGATGATCTTCAGAGGCAACTTCGTACGTTATATCAATGTCTACGGTTTTAGGTCTTAGCCCTTCCAAAATTATAGTTGCTCCACCAACTAGGTAAATCCTTGCGGGTTTGTCAAACTCCTTGCCGAGTCTTTCGAGAAAAGAAATGATTCGATCCCTATCTACATGAGGGCGAAGACTCATTTAAGCAGCTCGATATAGAGTTGAATCTGCTTATCAAAGTCTGCCTCGTAGTTGTAGGGCATTTTATATGTTGCTCTAAGCCTCTCTGATATATCTTCTATTGCGTTGCGTCCAAAGTTCTCGGAGACAGGAGAGATTGATAGTTCCTTACTGTAAAGATCATCTAGTAATATTTGTTTGGTGTAAATATTCAGTGTTGTCCACCATCGTCTCTGCAGAGCTGCAGCTGCGGTGTAAAGGAGTTTGGCAATTGTCTTGTCAGCCACACTGAGTGACTGAACAACACTGTGAAAATCTGTTGCTATGCTCTCAGAGTGCAAGACAAGCGGTATCAAAGCAAGCCTAATGCTGGAATTTTCTGTTTTTACAAGCAATTTCACAAGGTCTTGGTCTGAAATTGGATTTTCGTCTGTGTGGCTGGGAACTGTTAGGAACTGGATTCCTCGCTTCCTCAGTTCGGTAACAAGACTTGCTTCTTGAATAGGCATACAATGCTCTCTCTCATTATAGTAGATTGCAGGTTTAAAACAAATTCATCACACTGCAGAGATTTTAGAGGTGTTGCAAGGCTTTGATTTCAGGTGGAATGAGAAGGTAGCCAGTTATTGATATTGAACAGTCAGGGAGAAACTAAACTGTTTAGTTTTTTATTGCTAACCTCTGTGATACCTTACAGCTTGCTTCAGGATCGTTCATTGCACAGTGATTGTAATAGTTGCACTCTCTGTCTTCCAGTTGGAATCCCATCCCAACACCTTTGCTGTGTACGTGCCGCGTGTATTGTATGTGAAACTCTTACTTCCTTTTACCTCATTCGCTATTGCTCCACTGTTGAAATCCCAGGTTCCGTTCCCATCGTAATCTATCAACACCGCTACACTTCCATAAAAGTAATGCGTCTCATAACTAAACAGTACAGATGATCCAACTGTTACCGTAGTAGGACTTGCACTGGCATGTAGCTCCACTTGGCTGTCTACCTCGAAATAGTGATTTGTCACCGTATTTACATCTGTAATCCTCACCATTCCATCACGATCCACATCTGCGCTTGCGTTTCGCTTGAGGTCATTTGTATCATTTGGCTCTGTGTAATAGGCCTCCAATACTAGATTTACATCTGCAATTGTTACCTGCCCGCTGCCATCTACATCGTATGGCATCTTGCCATATCCTATCGTGCGAAATTTTGTGTTGTTTGTTTCATCTGCCTCCTCTATGGCATTGGTAGGATCCACCACTGCCAGTACGTATACCATCCTCTGCGGCCATGTTGTGGGTAATGTTACTGTATAATCTATTCGTACTGTCCCAGAAGGTGCCAAGGATGGTACCTGATAGCTTCTTATTTGTGTATCTCCTGTGTCATATTTATCATCATACGATAGATATAGATTTAGTGTCGTTTGAGGGCTGGTCAGCGTCCCTTGATTGACTAACAATACCCTCTGATTTCGTGTCTGACCATACCACCCGTTTGTGTCCCCGTAAATCGTCATTGTTAGATCAGGTACTATTGGCTCAACTACAACTGTCTCTGTAGAGATTGATGAGCTCTTACGACCTAGGGCATCTTCTGCTACGAGCGTTACTGTAAATTTTCCACCACTAGGGAATGTATGTGTCACAATCGATGGATCCGTCAACGTAACGTGCTGCGTTTCTACCACCTGCGGGGTTCCATCTCCAAAGTTCCATATCAGCTTTGCCACGCGATTTTGACCAATATTGCTTGTATTATGAAAACTATGTCCATGGCCCCTGAAAGTCAGGGTCTTGCTGTATCCTGTTACTGGAGTAGTAATGTGAGCCTGCGGTAATGCCGCCATTCCCATTGACTCACCATGGGCATTATAATCAAAGACATATTTCCACCAGTTATTTTGTCTTGTTCCATACATTCCTGGGGCCTTTGGAAAATGTCTATGCCACCATGATAAATAACCTTCCTGTGCCCATTCTGTGTAATTTATCAGGCGTGTCTTCCCTGTACGGTAAGGAAAATCTAACCAGTCATCTGCAGTGCTATCAACGAATCTGTAGCTTCCATATTGATAGCCTTCATTGTAGCTTGTATTAGGAGGGTTATGTACCGTACCGACCCCGGCTATCCCCGTATAATCTATCCTATTATAGTGCCTTGTAAAGTCACTCCAGGGCTCATCTAAATATATCGCTTCGTAATAATAAGAGTATGGCCTGAAAACACGTCCTATCATTGCCTCAGTATAATGTGACCATTCATGAAATCCAACATCAGAAAATCCTGCCCACCAAATGTGAAATGGCTTGCCACTATCTACATCTGGGAACGTCTCGCCTTGGGCCCAAAAAGCCCCTGGGCCTGCCATACACCCCATGTCATTGAAGTTGGCAGTGCTGACATGATGTCCGAATACCCATACCTCATCCACTTCTCCTCTCTTGACCCTCGCATCTAACTGATTTTGACTGATCAGCTTTCGCCCGTCTACATAGCCAGTCTCAGGGTATGCAGGTGGAGCTGTACTGTAATTTATCCTCCCTGCAAACTGAACATCTAAAGAATTGTTGCTCCATCCTAGGAGTCTTGAACGTTGTGCCTCAAATTGACCGGATGGCGTGGTTAAGGTGTTCGTAGTGTTATAGATTATTTCAAGTACTTTGGGCTTGATCGACCTTTCTGTTGTTACTCCCACCGTTACCATAAAATGCCGTGACCAGATGTATCCTGTGATGTCTGTTACCTCCAGTGTCGCTTCATACATTCCTGCTGTATCAAAAGTCCAAGACATACTTCCACCAGTTGATTGTCTGCGCTCCCAAATGCCATCTCCATTTATGTCAAGGCGATATTCACTGACAAGCTGTGATGGTGTTGCACCGAATGAGAATGTGGAGTTTAGGGGTGCCTGCCTCGAATTCTGCGGTGTAGCAGAGAAGGAAATATTTAACTCTTGTAGTGGTATTACTAGATAGTACCATTGGTCTGGTGGAAAGTTAAAGTTATATGCATAGTTATACACATAACTAAAGTAGGCACCAGAACTATTTTTTAGTTTTACTTCTCTCATCGATATAGTGTCGTACATGCCTACTTGTGCATCTAGGTGAATTCTGAGCCAGAATGCGAGGCTGGGAGTTGTGGAAAGATCAAGGTTTGCATTGCCATTTCCTGGATATTTAGCCCCTTCATAGCCACCTGTCCCCCTTGGCCCGTCAATCCTTATAGAACTTGTTCCTGACTTGAACTGCAATGTATCATTACCTCCTACTGTCATGATTGGATAAGTACTCGGACTAGCTATGCCCCACTCGGAGGCGTTATTCTCTGTAACTTCTCTTCCTCCCAGCACCATGCCATCGAGCCAAATTGAACAGGGTGGTATGTTATAGAAAATGATCTCAATAGAATCAATATCTGATAGAGAAATTGTCCCTTCCTGAAACCTTATCCAGGGCCTTTCATTAGTAAGAGGAATTGAATACCAATCGCCTTTCATAACAGAAACCACCGGAGTAAATGGTTGACGTGTAAATGCCTCTCCTGCAACGAGTAGGCTCAACAAAACAGTGGCAAGTACTATCTTTTTCATGGTAGGTTCTCCTCAAAAGTTCTATTACTTTTTCTTTTCTAATCCCTGTTTCAGCTGCTTTTGTTTCATTTGCAACCTCAATATCTTGTTACCCATAATCTATATACGACGTTTTCTAATCTGGTTTAGCATTTGCAAAAAGGTTATTGTCCGACCTGAAATACTCCATCAGCTCCTCCCTTAGTATTCATTCATTTAGTATGCGTGATAGGTGAAATCCTTCGCCTGCGCCTTAACCTAACCCCTACTAGATAAAATGTAAACGGTGGTCCGAAAGGGGTATAGTACCCCAAAAAAGTTGTGTCGCAGCTTCCACCAGACTGGTCAGAAAGGTATATACGATATGAGAGTCATATGTATAGGAGTTATCAGTTGTCAAAATATGATCCTCAATTTCTTAATGGAAGCTACAACTCGATAGCTGAATATCTCTTGTTATCTACATTGCTAGCGGTCTTTATTTACAGATATTTTCTGTTTTGAGCGGATGTGATTCACAAGTTCAATGCCATAGTCGACGCGTGAAAAGGGCAGGATGATGTAGAAGCATTGGATGAATTCAAAGGCAGCATCTATAAGCTCTGAAGATATCTTTATCCCTTCTTTCTTTTGCTCTTTTTCTGGTCTTTTCCTCATGCGTTCTATGAGATCGGGAGGTACGGTTATCCCCGGGACTTCATTTGCCAAGAATTCAGCGTTACGGATGCTGGTGAAGGGGAGTACGCCAAAAAATACAGGAAAGCGAGGGCATTCCTCATGTAGCTTCTTGTAGAGGACAGAGATCTTTTTCATGTCATAAAGCGGCTGAGAGAGCGCAAACTGCGCCCCCGCATCGATTTTCTTTTTGAGCCTGCTTATTTGATGCTCAATCTTTTCAACATTGGGATTAAATGCACATCCGATCTTAAAGTTGGTTGCTCCACCAATAGGACTCCCAGAATAGCTCTTTCCTTGATTCATGTTAGCGATGAGTCGTATGAGCTCAAACGAATTAAGATCATAGACTGATGTAGCTGTTGGTTGATCGCCTATCTTGGCTGGGTCGCCTGTGATGGCCAGGATACTGGTAAGCCCGAGCACAGAAGACTCTAAAAGCGTGGCTTGTAGGGCGATAAGGTTTTTGTCTCTACAGGACATATGAGTGATCGTTTGGATCCCCTCATTTTCAATCAAATGTGATATGGTCAGATTTCCCATCCTTAGCACGGCGAGGGGGTTGTCGCCGACTGTTATGGCATCTACACCAGCCTTCCCTAGTCTTTTTGCACCTTGCACAGCCTTTTCATACTCCAGTCCTCTTGGGGGATCAATTTCGACCACTGTAATTACTTTCTTCCAAATTTTTTCAAAGAAGGTTTCCTTTGTGGGAACCGATATGACAGGATGAGGTTCCTGTACTTTAATGTGTTTTTTAACAGCTATAGAGCGGGGCGCGGGTCGTGTCCCTTGCAATTTTTGAGCAATATGTTTAATGTCAGTAGTACTGGTTCCACAGCATCCACCTACTATATTAGCTCCAGCATTTACCATCTGCTTTGCCATATTGGCGATGTATTCTGGGGTTGAAAGATACATATAGCGGCCGTCGATATATTCAGGGAGTCCTGCATTCGGGAATACGGAAATCGGAGCCTTGGTTATCTGTCCAATTTTCTCGATTACTTTTAGTGTATGGAGTGGTCCGACGCCGCAGTTTGCCCCTATGACATCGGCGCCACTCTTTTCAAGTTTTTCGACAGCAATTTCGACTGGCACTCCCAGCGGTGTGACATAGCCTTGCAGAAAAGTCATCTGTGCTATAACAGGCAGATTTGTTTTCTTTGCAATCTTGATGGCAAGCAGTAGTTCGTCAAGGTCTGTGAATGTCTCGAGGATGATGACATCGACTCCGCCTTCAGCGAGGGCCTCGATCTGTCCTGTAAAGGCCTCTTTTTTTGCATTTGTATCTATTTCTTCTTCTCTTTTTACGCTGGTAATAGGTCCAACAGAGCCTGCGACAAGGATTTCATTCCCGGCAGTTTGCCTCGCAAGTCTTGCTCCGGCGAGGTTTATCTCCCTTGCCTTTTTATCGAGTTCATAGCGTGCCAGCCGCAGGCTGTTTGCCTGAAATGTGTTTGTCTCGATGATTTCTGCGCCAGCCTCGATGTATTCCTTATGGATAAGTTTTATAAGGTGTGGATTTGAAAGGTTCAGCTCTTCATAACAGCGGCCGAGCGGCACCCCTTTCTGGTAGATGTACGTGCCTGTGGCGCCATCGCCGATAAGTACAGATTCTGCAAGTCTTTGAAGAAACTTGTTTGAGTTCATGATAGTTTAGCCATTTTAATCAAGGCTAAACTTTATTGCAAGGTAAAATTTTTCTTAGGCAAGTTCAAGGACTTTTTTTACTACTTTTTCTGCGCCCTCTGCAACTTCTGAGATTCTAGTTGCCAGCATATAGCAGGGAGTCGTGACCAGCTTGTTCTTGGCATCCACAACGATTTCAGTGACATTCGCGTTTTTGTGTCGTGCCCCCATTTTTTCAAGTTTTGCCGCAGTTGCATTGTCTGTGCCGATTGTGACTTCAGCCTTTTGGTCAGGTCCGAAGATGCGTGCAATTACTGCAGGGGCAATGCATAGCGCTCCGATTGGCTTGCCCTTCATGTTCATATCTTTTAGGAGCCTTTGGACGTCTGTATCCACCTTGCAGTTTTCTCCATCCTTTGCGAATGTCGAGAGATTCTTTGCCGCTCCGAACCCACCGGGTAATATGATTGCGTCAAGGTCATTTGCGCTTGTATTTTTCACGTCTTTAA
Source organism: Planctomycetaceae bacterium (assembly GCA_005239585.1). Next base: position 562 of record SBBU01000069.1, on the reverse strand, counting down.
TGTTCCCGCGCGCTATTCTAGCTGACTCGGTGAGCACATTGCGCCTCTCACCCGTTGCGCTGTTTGTAGCATGATTTACTGTATCTTGCTGATCTTTATTTGGTGCAATACAGATGATCTGTGCCCCTGCACGATCAAGTGCAAGCATTGTGGTCACAGCCTCGTGGATTTCGCTCCCGTCCATTACTCCACAGCCTGATAAAAGCACACCCACTCTTTTTGCCATAGGTATCTCCCTCAAAAAGGTATTTTAGATCAAAGGGTATTTTAGCATTGTTCTCTAGTCAAGCAACTTCAAGTGGTGGTCCCCACCGGTAATACGCAAACATTTTCTATAACCCGCTTAAATGACCTTGAAAAACTGTTGACGGTTCGACGGCGCCCCATGCCTCGGCATGGAGTGTAATGGCGCCGCTCACAGTCAATCCTGAGCAAGCCCCGTTCCTTTGGCGAGACTTACTCGAGGGATTTGGTAAATCTCATAAAAATTGAGGTTCAAGGCACCTTTCTCCCCAGTATAGAATGTCGCTCATTTTTAGGGAGGACATATAGAAGGTTGATC
>SBBU01000020.1 GCA_005239585.1 Planctomycetaceae bacterium | reverse complement strand
TTCCTGGATGAGTATAAAAAAAACAAAGAAAAGGAAAAGGAGCTCCGCGATAAAGTTCTACAGAATCCGAGGGACGCAGACTTGCTATATGAGATAGCAAGGATTAATTACCAGCATCTGATGAATCCTATTACAGCGATGGTAAATGTAAAAGTCATGATGGACCTCTTTCCTGAACACCAGTCAGTAAAAAACTATGATGTCCACCTCCTTTATGCCCAGGTTTTGGCCTATCAGCTCGTTTCACCTGAAAAAGCCCTCCAAATACTCAACGATCTCAAGAAAAAAGACATAGACAAGGAAAGGAGGGCGATAATAGATGAAGTAATCAAGTGGTGTAAGTACTTGGAGAAGACGCTCCAAGCACAGTCCCGCTAATTACTTCTCTTCACAAACGGCAAATCCAGTTACCAGAACAACGGACACGAGATTTAACACGCGTTCCGTGAATCTTTTGCCAGTTGCTGGAATACAGCAACTGGCAAAAGCGCAAATGATAAATCTATTATGGCATTCCACTACTGCTATACACTCTCAATTTGGCTAATCATTTGCGTTTTCGTCCATCCCATTTTGTGACGGGACGAAAAGTCACGGAACGCGTGTTAACATGCAGTAAAAGAGCAGGTTTTGTCCTTTACATACAGAGACACAAACAGATTGGCTATGAAGGAAAGCGGTTATTAAAATGGTCATAATGGTACAAACAGATGCAGAGCTGGTAAGAGGCTGTCAGGATGGACAAAAAGAGATGTTTGACGAGCTCGTCAAAAGGTACCACAAACCAGTCTATAGCTACTTTTACTCAAGGATCAATGACAGTCATGCGACGATGGACTTGGTTCAGGAAGTCTTTTGGAGCGCATACAGCTCGCTTGGTAGCTGTACCAAACCAGATGGATTCTCGAGCTGGCTCTTTACAATAGCCAAAAATCGGCTCCTTGAATGGCTCAGAAAGAGAAACCATCCCTCGGCATTAAGGACAGGTCTTGAAACAAGGGAGATTGCGGCAGATGTAAAACCAACCATAGATGAAAAACTAGCAGGGCTTCATCAGGCGATTCAGACATTACCCGAGGAATATCAGGCGGTTATTTCTATGAGATTCCACAGCAAGATGACCTGTCAGGAGATTGCCTCTGCATTAGGCAAGCCGCTAGGTACTGTAACTAGCATGCTTGCACGGGCCTATCAGGCCATTAAAAAAGAGATGTTGAAAGGCAGTGACATGTGAATATAAAAAAAATCCGCAAACGTTTGCGTTTTTTTAAAAAAGGGAGGTAAGGGATATGGACTGCGAAAAAATTCGTGGGCTCCTTGAGCTCTATGTTGCCGGGGATCTTCAACCTGCCGACAAGGATCAGGTTGAAAGACATGTTTCTGTGTGCACGCAGTGCATTGATTCTCTTGCCCAGTCTAAAGAGTGGTTCAAATCTTTTGAAAAGCTTTATAGCCACAATGACCCTGGAGCTGGCGTCGATAAGCTGATAATTCGTGAGATCAAGAGAAGAGAAAAAGGGATGCCAATTTCGGAAGAATGTCCTAACCATCCACAGCAACAAAAAGTTACAGGCTCGACCAGAAAATTGCGTATTTTAATACCAATAGCCTCTGCTGCTGTTGTTATATTGGCAGTCTCCATCTTTGTATTGCTTAAAGCCAAGTCTGCTGACCAGATTCGATTAATAGATGGCAAGGTTATTATAACTGAAAATTTAATTCGCACCAGCCACAACGAACAAGGCGCAGTTCAGCTTCCAGACGAAAGCGTTATCCAAGTGCGTGAGAATACCGAGCTTAGGATCGAATCTATAAAGAAAGAGGCTGAAAAGGTTTTACATCTTTCACATGGCTCGGCCTCTTTTGAAGTTACAAGTCAGGCAAAGACCTTTACAGTTAAGACATCTGTCGGTGATGTTGAAGTACTAGGAACAAAATTTTCAATGAATTTACAAAATTCAGGAGGGAATGATATGAAAAATCTAGCTGTTCTATTTTTGCTCGTGACTGTCCATGAAGGGAGCGTTCAGGTAAAGAACGATCTTGGGTACGAAAAACTTACGGTGGGCGAAAGAGCTATTGTCTACCAGGACAAGACACCAGAAAAAGTCAAGGAGGTAACGCAAGATCCAGCGCAACTCTGCTGCGAAAAGCACAAGTCACAAGAAGAAAAATTGAAGGACCTCAAGGATGTATACATATACAGATGCGATAAGTGCTGCAAGCTTTGCGAGGTCATGCGCAAGAATCCTGAGATTTGCAAGGAGCATTCCCACGAGAAACTATCTGGATTCCTCTGCCTCAACTGCGCTAAAAAAGATGGCGTTTGCCCGGTGTGCGGTGACAAGGTGGGTCAAGCGAAGCTAGAATGGGCAGATGAAAAGGAGGCGATATGCGTGGTTTGTGATAAAAAATACCAGGCGGAGGCAAAAAAACATGGAAGGGAAGTGATTCACTATAACTTTGATTGTAAAAAATGTGGGCATCAGTCTCCAAGGACTTGTGTGCGATGTTTCGACGAAAAAGGATACCATCTCTCGGATTGGACAAAACTATGCGCCGACTGCGCCAAAAAGGAATCGGTCTGCCGCGCCTGCTTGAAGAAGGTTGGTGGCGGTCAAGATAAAGAGATTCAAGAGCGCATCAAGAAGCTGATCGAGGATCTGGCATCGGACCTTTCAAGCGTAGGCGAATTGGGTGCCAAACTCAGGGATGAAAAACTTTGGCAAAAGATGAAGGAGGAAATCAAACAAATAGGTCCATCGGTACTTGAGATGCTTGAAAAAACGCTGGGAGAACTTAAGAGCAAAGGCTGCAAACATAATACGAGGATGTGGTGTGGAAAAGGCTGTGAGGCAAACTTTCGTTGCGGTAAGGTAAAAATACTGATCGATGAGATTCAAGCTGAGCTAAAAAAGCCCAAGATCAGCGAGGAGGATAAAAAGTGGATCAAGGCAGGAGTATGCAATGACGGACATGAAGCCGAAGATATACTACGCTCTCATATTTGCATACGTTGTGATAAAAGGTTTAGTGGAAATGCTGCTCCGATCAAGCTATGTAGTGACTGTGCCTCTAAGCTTGGTGGAATTTGTCCTGTTTGCCAGCGCCAAAAGGAATAGATTAGGTATCTTTACAACTCACATTTATAGAAATACTAAATCAAAGGTCTCTTGTAATTGCCAACAACATGCTGATGTGTCAGCATTTCTTATTCAAGCGATGTTGACAAAGCCTTGATACATGAGGCTTGGTCCTATCAGAAAATTTCCGCTAAAATAGACTTCCTTGGGGCTTTTTTCCCAGATGCTGAACTGCCTTGGCGGTGATCTTTCGTCCCCGCGGCGTCTTGACAATAAAATTCTCGCGGACAAGAAACGGCTCATAGACCTCTTCAATTGTGTTCTCGGCCTCATTTACTGCCTGCGAAATGGTCTTTAGTCCTACCGGCTGGCCATCGTTGTTAAGGATTGTCTGAAGGATCTCTCTGTCAATTTTCTCCAGTCCGATCTCGTCAACACCCAGCATCTTTAGGCCTTCCTCGGCAATCTTGATGGAAATACGGTTATTTGATTTGACTTGGGCGAGATCGCGGACTCGTTTCAGGTATCTATTTGCTATCCTTGGGGTGCCTCTTGATCTATCTGCCAAGATCCTTGCTGCCTCTTTATCAACTTGTACTGAGAGGATTCTGGCAGATCGAATTATGATCTTCTCGATCTCCTCGGCAGGATAAAATACGAGTCTTTCGATTATCCCGAATCTTGATCTAAATGGTTCTGATAAAAGTCCTTCTCTTGTAGTGGCTCCAATAAGGGTGAATTTCTTGAGCTCAAGGTTGATTGTCCTGCCGTGAATACCCTTCTCAATGGGGACAGTTATGAAAAAATCCTCCATTGCGGAGTAAAGATATTCCTCAACATCAGTAAGCATTCTGTGGATTTCATCTATGAAGAGTATGTCTCCTGCTTTAAGCTTTGTAAGTGATGCGACTATATCGGCCGGTCTCTTCAGGATTGGTCCTGATGTCATTATAAGATTGGTTCCCATCTCTCTTGCAATGAGCCTTGCAAGGGTTGTCTTGCCCAGACCGGGGAGTCCTGAGAAAATAATGTGATCTAACGAATCTTTGCGTTTTTTTGCCGCCTTGATCGCAATCTTTAGGTTCTCAACAGTCTTGGTCTGTCCGATGAATTCGTCGAATGATGATGGGCGAAGCTCCTCCTCATAGTGTGTTTCTTCCTCACGCCTGAGGTATGGATTATTAACCATCTCGGAACTCGGAATAAAACATAGAGTCAATTATTGACTCGGGCATTTTTTTAGGACTGCGGCTGTTGGGTTTGTGTCTCGGCTTTTTCCTGTGGTTCCTTGGCGGCTGTTTCCTGCGATCTCACTTGCTCCTTTTGCTCTTTCTCTTTTGGGGTCTCCTTTTGTGCTGCTTGCTGTGGTTGAGGCTCTTTTTTCTCAGGTTGTTTTACTTTTTTTTCTTCAATTTTTTCTTCGTCGGCGAGCTGCTCTTTTTCCGCCTTGACAAAGACCTCTTCAACCCTTGCTTTTCTGCCTGCTCTTCCTCTCAGGTAATAGAGCTTGGCCCTTCGCACACCGCCTCTCTTTTTAATTACGATCTTTGCGACACGCGGCGAATGGAGTGGAAATACCCTCTCAACACCTTCTCCCTGCACAATCTTTCTTATTGTGACAGTCTCGCGCAATCCTTCCCCTTTTCTTCCGATTACAATTCCCTCAAAGATTTGAATCCTTTCTTTTTCTGCATCTTTGCTCTTGAGGTGTACTTGAACGGTATCGCCGGGGGAGAATCGGGCGACTCGCGCCTTGGCAAATTCGTTTTCTATTTCTCTTAGTTTTGGGTTCATTTCACTAAATCGGGTCTTTTAATCTTCGTAATTTTTTTGGCCATCTCTTTGCGCCATTTTGCTATCTCTTTATGATTGCCTGAGCAAAGCACCTCAGGCACACTCATTTCCTTATAAACTCTTGGTCTAGTGTAATGAGGATACTCTAAAAGTCCAGAGGTAAATGACTCTTCTTTTAACGAGTCTGGGCAGCCAAGTACACCTGGGCACAGTCTTACAACTGAATCGAGAATTATCATTGCCGGTATTTCTCCGCCTGTAAGCACATAGTCACCAACTGATATCTCAAGGGGATTTAGACCCTTTCTTATTCTTTCGTCAAAACCCTCATAGTGTCCACACAATAGCACAAGGTGCTTTTCCTTTGATAGCTTCCAAGCTGTTTCCTGTTCAAGTCTCTTGCCGGAAGGGGTCAAAAGAACGATCGTAGGTGAGGAATTCTCCGAGACCTTTTTTACTGCCCGAAAAACTGGGTCACACATCATTACCATTCCGGGTCCGCCGCCATAAGGTGGTGCATCAACTTTCTTGTGCTTATCTCTGCTGAAATCCCTGATGTTGACGATGTTTATCTCCACCAGATTTTTTTCCAAGGCAATTTTAAGCATACTTGAAGAGAGGATTCCCTTGAACATTTCAGGGAAAAGGGTTAACACATCTATTCTCACCCCGCACTTTGGACTAGTGTTCAAAACCAGCCACTCCTATCAAAATCTGTTTTCCTAATAACATATACAGTCTTCCTGTTTTTACAAGGCCAAAGTGCGGGGCTCATTCCTCTATTTGGGCTGATTTCAGCCACTCCTATTGAAAATAGCTCTCCAATAATACCTTCGGATAACTGATTTTACAAGGCCAAAGTGCCGGGCTCATGGTAGGCTAACATTGTACTTTTAAGAGCTACTGAGTCAATATGGAAAAGATTGACAAGTTGGGATATATCCAGATATTTACCTATATGTTGTCGCTCTTGCTTGTTGCGTTTGCCCAGGATGTATATGAAAGCAAAGAGCATGGATTAGCTATAAAGCCTCCAAAGGATTGGAAGACTCACAAGGGAAGAGCACCTACAGTGGTCAAATTTGTCTGTCCTGAAAATCTCAAACATGAGGCCAGAATAGTCTTGATTCAGTTCTCACAAAGACAGGCAATGACCCTCGCTGATTATGTAAAGAAACTAAAAGATTACATGAAAGAGATCCACAAGAAGCATACGGTTTTAAGCGAGTCTGAGATCAAGAGTCCTTATAGAATAGTTATTCATACGGATGAGTTAGAGCACATTGAGGTTGTGATACCGCGCGGGATGCGCGAATTCCTAATTATTCAGACAGCATATCCCAAATCAGAGTCAGCAAAGTTCAAGTCTCTTGCCGGAAGGGGTCAAAAGAACGATCGTAGGTGAGGAATTCTCCGAGACCTTTTTTACTGCCCGAAAAACT
>SBBU01000084.1 GCA_005239585.1 Planctomycetaceae bacterium | reverse complement strand
TTTTTGGCTGGATCCATCTGCCGCGAGAGCTTCGTGGGCTTGCACCTGTACGAGTTGTTAGATCGCATGCAATTCTTTTTTTTCTTGCAGTGGTTATAGGTGAGATAGGAGTTCAAACTGGTCTGCTTTTCTTCTTCAATTGGCCCCCTGTTTGGTATCTTGCCTTTGGTGTATTTCAGTTTGCAGTGACAATCTCACTATACTTCTATCATCGCCACCGCCTCGTAATATATACAGATAATATCGCTCAACTGCTGGAAGAAAGAACGGCTTCGTTACGAAAGGCGCAAGAAGAGTTGGCACATCAAAATGAAATCCAGGCACAAAAGTTAAGGGAGCAGGCAAGTGAACTTCAGGCAAAGGCAGAAGTCATAGATCGCCAGCGCCGATTGGAGCTGGCTGCTCAAACCGCAGGTCAAGCTGCCCATGATATTCAGAATCAGATAACGCCTATCATGTCATATGTCTCGCAGATTAGAAACCAGTCCGGTAATTCAGAATCACTCAGCCAGATTGCAGACAAGATAAATAAGCAGATCAAGAATCTTTTTGATTTGAATAGCCAAATGTTGGCCCTTTCCAGACGCGCAAAGATGGAGCTTAATCCGTTGTCTTTAAAAGATTTGTTAGAGGACATGAAAGACCGTTTTCCGGGGAAGCAGTTGGTAATTCATTTGGAAGGAGATGTGTGGATAAATGGTTCTTATTCACAGCTTTCAAGGGCGTTATTCAATCTGATAACGAATGCATTTGAAACGGAACCCAGACGTGAGGAGCAGGTTGTTGTGCACTGCAGTACAGTTGAGTTCAAAGAGACCAAGGGATGCCATCTTGGCTTTCTTGGGCCCGGGCATTATGCGTTAATCGAGGTCAGGGATAGCGGCCCAGGAATACCAGAGGATGTTCAGGATCATATCTTTGAGCCATTCTTTTCTACTAAAAATAGCAATGGTCGTTCTGGAACAGGCCTAGGACTTACAATAGTAAGTGCGGTTGTAGATGATCATAAAGGGGTCCTTGATCTAAAGACAGGACCTCAAGGTACCTGTTTTGCAATCTATCTACCAGCTATAGATGTACCGGCAAGAGGTGGCGAGGAGAGACTGTCAGGAAATGAGACAGTGCTTGTCGTAGATGATGACACCTCAATTCTCAAACAGTATGGCAGCATACTTGAAACAGCAGGTTATATGGTTATCACTGCACAAAATGGGGTAGAGGCGTTAAGGATATTGCAGGTGGAAGAGGTAGAACTATTAATTCTTGACCTAAAAATGCCATATAAAGGTGGATTGGAGACGTTTTTTGGCGCACTTCATATACGCCCCGGCGTTCGTGCTGTAGTGCATTCAAGTTATATAACAACAGACGAGGCAAAAAAGCTGACAGAGTTGGGCGTTGCTGCCCTTTTGCAGAAACCGGCCAGCCGCCACGAGATACTGCGAACAATACGACAGGTCCTTGATGAAAAATCTGTAGAGACACGCAAGTCCTAGAAATCAAATCCCTGGCATATTCTTTGCTCTTATATACTTTGCTTTTAAAAACAAAATCTGTTTTCAAGGAGTGGATTATGGGAGATGCGGCATTAAAAAATACCGGTGCGGCATACGATGTCGTAGGCCGGTTCAGTCAGGATAGTGTGAATGGTTTTACAGATAAGTTATTGGATCACATGCTGGAGCTTGTTGATCCCGCCCATGCATCATCAATACTTGACTCAATGGGAGGTGATGGAAATCTTGCGTTGCGTTTATTTGATTACTGCAAGAGACACAAAATTAAATTTCCATCTGTAACGATGCTGGAATATTCACGAGTTCAGTATGAATTTGCTCGCGCTCAGTTGGCAAATCTGCCGGCCAAGTTGGTGCACGGAGATGTGCTTACAATGAGTTCAAATGATGGAAAAGAACATCTGAAGGACTCTTCATTTGACAGAGTAATGTTAAAAAGCGCGAATCACGAGATACCATTGGAAAAGCAACTACAGCTTTATCAGAGCATTTATCGTGTACTGAAAGAAGGAGGTACATTTGTAAATCTCGGTTTTTTATTTGATGACCCGCAGGAGAGGGATGAGCTTAGAAGGATAGCTCGTGTAAAAGACACCCTTTCAGGGATGCACTCTGCAGTTGTGAATCGCTACTTTTTAACACGTGAGGAATTCTACTCATTCCTGACACAGGCAGGTTTTACAGAGATTCGTTGCGCTGAGCGCTTCGAATATACCATTCATTCAGCGCTTGTGGCTCAACGCTATTTTAATAGTGAAAAGCGCGATGAGATGGATCTTGAGCATCAAGCTGCGCAGGCCAAGGCAAGGATAATGAGGCGTAAAGGCCGTATTAGATTTGAGGGAGATGCAAGCATTATGATTTGCCCCGGAGAATTGACTATCGCACGCAAACCTACCGCTGAAGAAAGAGAGGCAATAGCATTTCGCCAATGTCCCTACGATTTTTTGCGATACATCAAGGCGCATTTTCAACTGATGCAGGATGCTGCACATTATATTCCAGCCAGGTCGAAGGTTTTTGATCTTGGGTGCGGAACAGGTCTCCTTGCTGAACGCTTGGTCCCTAAAAATGTTACTTATAAAGGCTATGACATCTCTAGGGACTTTATAGCCAAATGCCGCGAGCGGTATGGATCCCATTCGGAATTTTCGTTTGATGTAGCAGATGTGATGAATGTAGATCTTGGGACTGCAACAGGAGATGTCGTAGCCATCATAAACCTGCTCTTTCTGTCAAGCATCGACCCGATCAAATTACTTAGAAAGTCGTTTACAGCACTAAAAAAGGGAGGTCTTGTAGTAGTCTCAGGGCCTACTTCAAATGAGAGTTTCAAAAAGGCAGAGCCATTTATAATTGCTGATCTTGAGCGCGATGGGATTCTCAAGGGTAATGAAGAGATCATCAGGGCGGTAAGGACAGCCAATGATCAAATCCTGTCAAATCAGGCAAACTACTGGTCAGTCGAAGGTATGGTAGCGCTATTGAAAGAACTTGGCTTCGATACAATCGTTGCAAAGACCGAGATCTATTACGGATTCGGTTACATGGTAATTGCGAAAAAAGCATAGGATTTGAAGATTTTCTATGGAGGGTTTATGTCTACTAACGAAACAAAGTACAAATTAGAAGAATATTTTCAGCGTGCGCTTACCGCTCATCTTCCGCCGCATCTATTTGCAAAACTGCAAAATACAACAGTCCTTCAAGGTGGAGTCGGCGGTGGCTCTAATATCGCAGAACTTTTGGTCCGCAAAGGGATTGGCCATTTGATTATATCTGATCTGGACAGATACGAACCTCATAATATTCGCCAGCGCTGCAGCTTGGTGAGTACACTAGGGGTGGAAAAAGTTTTGGCAACACAGAAAAGACTTGAAGATGTTCATCCCTATGTAAAGGTAACGCCTGTGAGAGAAGGCATAACCTTGCAGAACGTGGATGGATTGGTCAAGCAGTCAGATATAGTGGTCGACATGCTTGATCTGCATGCGATCAATGAAAAAGTTGCGCTCCATCGTGCATGTAGAAAATATGGCAGGTTTGCGCTTACAGCGCCATCAGTCATCAATGGTGCGGTGCTCTGGGTATTTGCCCCGGATGGTGTAACGTTCGAAGACCTCACAGGGTATAGAGATGGCATGGATCTTCATGAGCTTGCATGGGTGCATTTAAGGCGTGTAATCAAGAGATTTCCAGAAGAAGTTCCTGATGGACAATATGAGGCCTCTGCAAGGGGAGAGCGCACGATACCGCTTGATGCAGTTGGAGTGGAACAGGCGGCAGTTCTCGTTGCGGGCGCAGTCGAAAATTTGGTTCTGGGCAGAATGGATCGTGTTGTGCTTGCTCCTAAAGGTATTCAAGTCGATGTTTCGAATCCAAAGTTCATGTACTCGATTATGGATCTCTCTGAAGAATTGGAGGTGGCCAATGTTAAGTCCTAAATTGGTTGCTGTGCTTCCTCCTCCTGTGCGAACACCGATGTTGCGGGAGGGTTCTGTCTGGGTAAAACCGGAAGGGATTCAGTTAGGCGGTTCGGTAAAATATCGAATGGTTCATGCTAAATTAGTGCAGGCGATCGAGGCTGGTAGACTCGGTTCTGAAACAACACTTGTTGAGATTACAGCAGGTTCAACAGGGGTTGCCCTTGCTTACCTTGGGCAAAAGCTGGGACTCAAGGTTGAACTTCATGCATACGACAATGCACCCCCCGACAAGTGTTCACGGATACGCGAGTGCGGCGCGAATCTGATCCTCCATCCGTTTGGTTACTCGATGAAAGAACTCATTGATGTTGTGGCTCGCAAGGTGGCAGAGGAAGGATACTGGCATTTGCAACAGTACGATCGCAAATCTACTATCGCTGCCTATAGGACATTTGGATATGAAGTAATTAACCAAATAAAAGAGAATGGAGTTCGTGCGCCAAAGGTATTTGCCTGTCCGATCGGGACAGGCGGATTGATTCAAGGGCTGGGCACATGCCTTCGCGAGGCATTCCCGGGGATAAAAATTGTTTCGGTTGAACCAAATCCCGATGCAACAATCGATGGCATGCGAAACACTGACAAGCTCTACATGGGCGAAGGTGATCCATATGACAAAAACTTTCCAGACGAGCGCCTCCTTGTTCCAGCCCCAAGGGATAATGCCTATGTTGGAAGCTATAGACTGGGTCAGAGTGCTACTGCGGTTTATGACATGGTGCATGCAAAGGAATGGAGTGATGTATTGATGATTGCTCCCGACTAGGGATGTAACATGAGTGATGATACAACAGTCTGGATTAGGAAATTCGTGGAACAATCGGGTTCCAAGAAGGGATCTAATCCCTCTGTGCTTATAGTTGATGATGATCAGAATATTGGCAAAATGACCAAGACGCATTTCGAAGCAATCTATGACATGAAGATAGTTACCACTCTTGCACTAGCCAAGGAAGAAATAAATCGACATCCTCCAGATGCGATTCTTCTAGATGTTGTCATGCCAGATGGAGATGGCATCCAATTCTGCAGGGAGCTAAAAACTGAAAAGCGGACTCGAACTATTCCTGTGATACTTATTACGGGCAAAGCTTTGAGTCAGAGGCTAGCGTGTCTTGAGGCAGGCGCTGAAGATTTTCTTGTAAAACCCCTTGATTTGATTGAGCTTGCCGCACGGCTGAAGACATGTGTTAGGACAAAACAATTGATTGACGAAAATCTGATGCGATATGCAACTGAAAAGGAACTTCGCATGCATGATGAGCTGCTTACTTCAATGATCATCCATGACTTGAAAAATCCCCTCTCTGCTGTCATGGGTTTCATCAGAATGCTGCAAATGCAGCCTCGGAAGCTGGACGAGCAGGCCATGAGCTATACACAAAGCGCCATTGATGCATGTCAGCAGCTTTTGGAGATGATCAATCAAATAACTGACGTTATGCGTATGGAAGACAAAAAGATGCCGCTCAGACTTGAGAAACAGGATATTCTCCTCATGGTGCAGAGAAAGGTGAAGCAGTATGAAGGGACATGCGAGAGCACCGGCATTGCAATTAAAACTGAGCTGCCATCATCAGCAATGAATATTGCATTTGATTCATCTTTGATCTCCCGTGCATTAGAAAACCTGATTATCAATGCAATAAAACATACCCCTCGTGGTGGACAGATCACTGTTGGGGTAACTTGGCCTACTGGAACAAAGTCAGTCATGTTGTGGGTCAAAGACTCGGGCGAGGGTATCCCGAAGGAGCATCAAGGGCCTCTTTTTCAAAAGTATGGTCTGGTGCAGCTCAAAAAACTGGGTCGAAGTTACGACACTGGACTTGGTCTATTCTTTTGCAGGATGGTGGTGGAGCTTCATGGCGGCAAGATCCATGTTGCAAGCGAAATCGGCAAGGGGAGCATTTTTACGATAGAGTTGCCATTGTATAGCAGAAGGTGTTGAGATATGCTTTATCTAACAACTTGTGGCGCATCCATAGTGGGTGAGGTGTAGTGGCGAGATTAGTAGAAAGGGAGTAGTGTTGTCTTTGAAGGTCTTCTCACGTGTTTTAGCTCTGGTAGCTATTCTTGTCGGAGGCTGTGTGCTTCTAGGTTGGATATTTGATGTCCCAACCCTGAAAAGCATCCTCCCAAGTTGGGTCACGATGAAGGTGAATACAGCGCTTGCCTTTGTGCTGGCAGGTCTCTCTCTTGGGATACTTGTGATGGAGCGGTCACATCGAATTCTTCGCAACATCGCCCTAGTCTGCGCGGGCATGGTTGTCATGATCGGGATGCTCACGTTTTGTCAATATCTTTTCGGTTGGAACCTTGGAATCGATCAATTGCTCTTCAGGGAATCGTTTACAGCAGTTGGGACATCGAGTCCAGGCAGAATGGCTCCGAATACTGCGTTGAACTTTCTCATGATTGGGGTGGCGCTGGTGCTTTTGCACACTTCGCTCAGCATTCGTATAGCTCAGTTATTAGCGGTTGCCACAGGGTTAATTGGTTTACTTGGTCTGATTGGCTACGCATATGGTGTCAAGGCATTCTATGGCATTTCATCCTACACGAAGATGGCAATTCATACAGCACTAGTCTTCATTTTTCTTAGTATTGGCTTACTCTTTGCGCGTCCTTCTAGCGGGTTAATGGTTGTTGTTACGAGTGATACTATGGGAGGGTTGACGGTACGCCGTCTCCTGCCAGCCGCGATTGGGGTCCCGTTTCTGCTTGGCTGGTTGAGTTTGTTGGGTGAACAGGCAGGCCTCTACAGCACAGAGTTTGGGCTGGCGCTTTTTGTGGCGCTAAATATCATTATTCTCACACTGCTTGTTTGGATCAACGCTGTCTTGCTTCAGAGAGTAGATATGGAGCGAAAGCAAGTGGAAGAGGAACGAGACCGCTTCTTTCGGCTCTCCATAGACATGATGTGTACCGCTGATTTTAACGGTTACTTTAAGCAACTTAATCCTGCGTTTGAAAAAACGCTTGGGTACACTCGAGAGGAGCTTCTGGCAAGACCATATCTTGAATTTGTCCATCCCGATGACCGAACAGCGACCGGCGCAGAGGCAGGGAAAATTGCTGGAGGTGCCACAACTCTTTATTTTGAGAACCGTTATCTCTGCCGAAACGGTTCATACAAGTGGCTTGCATGGACTGCTGTGCCGTATCCTGAAGAGAAGCTCATATACGCAGTAGCTAGAGATGTTACCGAGCGGAAGTACGGGGAAGAACGATTTCGAGTAGTTGTAGAGGCCGCTCCCATTGCAATGATTATGGTAGACAAAAATGGGAAGATAACGCTTGTCAATTCTCAGACAGAAAGCTTGTTTGGCTATACTCGTAACGAGTTACTGGGGCAGCAAATCGAGTTGTTGGTACCAGAGAGATTTCGAAGTAAGCATATAGGGGATCGGGGAGGCTTTTTTACTGACCCCCGGAGGCGGTTGATGGGAGCGGGCCGAGGTCTATATGGATTGCATAGGAATGGAAGTGAGGTGCCGATTGAGATAGGTTTAAATCCAGTTAGTATGGAGAAGGGAGTTTTTGTACTAGCGTCCATTATTGACATATCCGAACGCAAACAGGCCGAGGCAAAAATTTTCAAGCTCAACGAGGAGCTTAGGGTTTCAAACAAGGAACTAGAGTCGTTTTCCTATTCGGTATCGCACGACCTGAGGGCGCCGCTGAGGAGCATAGATGGATTCAGCAAGGTGCTTTTAGAAGATTATGAGAATAAATTGGATGAAGAAGGGAAGAATTCTCTTCAGCGTGTTAGGGCGGCAAGTCAAAAGATGGCACAGCTTATCGATGGCATGCTTGCACTTTCGCGGGTAACGCGAAGCGAGTTGCGCATGGAACAGGTTAACCTCAGTCTACTTGCAGGCGAGGTATCCACAGACCTTAGAAAGACAGGACCTGAAAGGAGAGCTGAGTTTATCATTGCCTCAGGAGTTACTGCATATGGAGACCCAACGCTCCTCAGGGTGGTGTTGCAGAACCTCTTGGGTAATGCATGGAAATTTACAGAAAAACATACCAAAGCCACGATAGAATTCGGCGTTGCCGCCAAGGATGGAAGCACTCTCTATTATGTGCGTGACGATGGGGCAGGTTTTGACATGAAATATGTATCCAAGCTTTTTGGCGCCTTTCAGCGTCTACACGGTGTAGCGGAATTCGATGGGACTGGAATTGGTCTTGCCACTGTGGAGCGGATAATTCACCTTCATAAAGGTCGAATATGGGCCGAAGGACAAGTTGAGCAGGGTGCCACTTTTTATTTTACATTGGGAGGAGCAAATGAGTAAAAAATTTATTCTGATGGTGGAAGACAATCCAGATGACGAGTTGCTGACCATACGTGCGCTTAAGAAAAACAATGTTGTAAACGATCTTACCGTGGCTCGTGATGGTGCAGAGGCCCTGGATTACCTTTTCTGTACTGGGAAATATGCAGGACGCGATGAAAGCATCATGCCACAGGTGATACTGCTAGATCTCAAATTACCAAAAGTAGATGGCCTTGAGGTCCTGAAACGCATAAGATCCGATAGCAGGACAAAATTACTTCCTGTGGTGATTCTTACCTCGTCTAGAGAGGAACGGGATATTGTTGAGAGTTACCGGCTCGGTGCAAACAGCTACATTCAAAAGCCTGTAGATTTTGCCCAATTTGCTGATGCTGTGAATCAGCTCGGGCTTTACTGGTTATTGCTGAATGAGGTGCCACCTAATCAAGGATAGTTTATGGAAAAACTTGCTGTATTAATTATAGAAGACGTAGAGGATGATGCAGCTCTAGTTATACGTGAGCTAAAGAAGGGAGGATTTGAACTAGTCACTGAAAGAGTGCAGACAGCGCACGAGCTGGAGCAGGCGCTCTCCAAGCAGACTTGGGATGTTCTCCTGTCCGACTATTCATTGCCACAGTTTAGCGCACCGACAGCCCTCTCGATGTTGAAAGAACGAGGGTTTGACCTACCTTTCATCATTATTTCAGGGACTATTAGTGACAAGGCCGCTGTAGATGCGATGAAGTCTGGCGCACATGATTACATAATGAAGGATAATACGGCCAGGCTTGTCCCTGTTATAGAGCGCGAATTGCGCGAGGCAGAGGTCAGAAGAGAACGCAAGCGATTGGAACAGCAGTTTCTCCAGGCTCAAAAGATGGAGGCGGTAGGTAACCTAGCTGGAGGAATTGCACACGATTTCAACAATATGCTCACAGTGATCTCAGGATACAGCCAGCTTATCTTGAATCGACTCTCGCCGAACGATGCAATCCGCTCTCAGGTTGAGGAGATCAAAAAGGCAACCGACAAGGCCGCATCACTATCAAGGCAACTCCTCCTGTTTAGTAAGACACATGTATTCGAAAGGAAACCGATTAACCTTAATGCTATAGTGCTTGACATGGAGAAGATGCTTCTGCGTCTGATTGGAGAGAATATTGAGCTTGTTACAAATCTCGAGCCCTCTCTTGCCAATATTCTGGCTGATCATGGTCAGATGGAACAGGTTATCATGAATCTTGTTGTGAATGCCCGTGATGCAATGCCCAAGGGAGGTAAGCTGATTATAGAGACAACAAATGTTAAACTTGATGAGACATACGCTGCCAGCCATTTGTATGTAACTCCGGGAACATATGCCATGTTGGCCATAACAGACAGCGGCATAGGAATGAACAAAGAGACCTTGGCGCATATTTTTGAACCTTTCTATACAACCAAAGAGCATGGCACAGGGCTTGGTTTATCTACGGTTTATGGGATAGTTAAAAATAATGATGGTCATATCTGGGTCTATAGTGAGCTTGGATCAGGAACCACATTCAAGATTTATTTCCCAATCAGTGGAAAGAAGGAGGAAGTTGAGATAAAACCACAGATTGCCAAGTTACCTACCACAGGTACGGAGACCATTCTTGTGGTAGAGGATGATGACGGACTATGTGCGCTGGTTCGTGAGGTCCTTCATCTTAGCTCATATAAGGTCATCGTTGCAAGAAATGGACAGGAGGCAATCAACCTTGCTGAGGGGCATAAAGGACCTATTCATGTCATGGTAACTGATGTGGTAATGGTAGGGATTGGAGGGAGGGAGCTGGCTGATCGACTAGAGTCTTCGCATCCAGAAATGAAGGTGCTTTATATGTCTGGCTATACCAAAAAAGGGGCCATTGAGGAAAAAATTCTCGACGCTGGTGTGGAATTTATTCAGAAGCCTTTTGCTCCAGATCAATTAATTCAAAAAATACGTGATATCCTTGATGTTCCAGAAGGAATATAGAATTCATGAGAGACAGGATTCTGATAGCAGATGATGAAGAGCAGGTTCGCAGTTTCCTCGCTATATTCGTGAAGGATCTTAACTATGACCTGATTTTTGCTGAAGATGGAGTTCAGGCGTTGGATCTAATACGAAAGGAAAATCCGGATCTTGTTTTAATGGACATAAATATGCCGGGAATAAATGGGATTGATGTATGTAGGCAAGTCAAGTCAGATGCCCGCTTGTGCCTAATTCCTGTTGTTCTTATTACGTCTTTAGATGATATAGAGAGCAGGGTTATGGGTCTCTCAGCAGGGGCAGATGACTTTTTCTCCAAGCCTTTTGAACAATCAGAACTCAGGGCAAGGATCAGGTCCCTGCTGACGCTCAAACGCCACACCGATGAGCTTGAAAGGGTTGAGGCCGTAATTACGAGTCTTGCCCTGTGCGTTGAAGCCAAAGATCCCTATACTGCCGGCCACTGCGAACGGCTGTCACACTATGCTGTAGGGCTCGGTAAAATACTCGGACTCTCGGGACTGGAACTAAGGGCCCTCAAGTTGGGCGGAATCTTGCATGACATCGGTAAGATTGCAATCCCGGATACTATTCTTTTAAAACCTTCTTCATTAACTCTGGATGAAAGAGATGTAATTGAAAAACATCCTGATACAGGTGCTCATCTTTGCCAGCCGCTCAAGACCCTTTCCGATGTCATTCCGGTGATCAAACATCATCATGAGAAATGGAATGGAAGCGGCTATCCAACCAGACTAAAAGGAGAGGAGATCCCGGTGACGGCGAGAATCGTGGCAGTAGTTGATGTATTTGATGCACTCCACACCGAGCGGTCTTATAAACCTGCCTTTTCAGTGGAAGAATCTATCAGGATCCTTTCTGATGAGACAGATAAAGGGTTTTGGGATCCTGATGTTGTAAGGCAGTTTTGTGGTTTCATAGGCGAGAAAGGACCAAAGTTTTAGACTTGGGTATCAAGAACCTCTCGTACTTTTCGGGCTAGTGTTTCTGGAGAGAATGGTTTTTGCAGGAAATTAGTTGCAGATCCGAGGAGGCCGTAGCGGATAACTTCGTCATCTGTGTACCCAGACATGAAGATCACTTTTATTTTTGGACGCAGGGGTTTTATCTTCTCGAATAACTCTCGGCCGTTCATCCTTGGCATCACTACATCAGTTAAGAGTAGATGAATTTGTTCCTCTGCGTTGTTGCAGATGTCGATGGCTTCGGTGACGTCTCGTGTGGGCAAGACCATGTAACCATACAATTTGAGAATTTCTGTGGCTAGGTCACGAACAGGCTTTTCATCCTCTACGAGCAATATGGTCTCAGAGCCTTTGGTTAAACTGGGTGATTCTGGCTTGGGAATTTCTGGTGGTACTTCTGTGCGCGGAAAGTAGATTGTGAACGTTGTCCCATTTTGAGGCTTGCTTTCAAAGAATATGTGCCCGCCAAAACGTTTTACGATGCTAAAAGTGGTGAAGAGCCCAAGGCCAGCACCTTTATCTTTTGTAGTGAAGAAGGGCTCAAAAAGATGAGATAGTGTCTCGTTGTCCATTCCAACACCAGTATCAGATATTATAAGAGACACATAGCTGCCTCTTTCGATCTCATGGTGTGTAGGTGTTTCAACATTTGCGGTCTTGATAGTGATGGTTCCCCCTGAAGGCATTGCCTCGTATGAGTTTAATACAATGTTAATTATGACCTGCTCCAATTGTTTACTATCCGCTTTTATTGGCCATAAATCGTCCTGTAATTCCTTGATTAATTTTATATTTTCCCCAATTGTTCGTTGAAGGAAGTAACTTATGCTATTTACGACAGCATTGAGGCCCATCAAGCGTGTTTCAGAGACTTCTTTCCCTGAAAAGCTAAGTATCTTGCGGATAAAATAGGCACACTGATCTGCTGATTTAGCTATTTCATCAACGTGTCTGCGTAATGGATTCTCTTTAGGAAGTTGAGATAAAAGCAGGTGGCATTGGCCGGTTATAACTGTGAGAAGGTTATTAAATTCGTGTGCTACACCCCCTGAAAGCCTGCTTATTGCCTCGATTTTTTGTGAATGGCGGATTTGTCCCTCCAACTTGGCTTTTTGTTGCTGGATGTACTTTAGTTCAGTAATATCTTTAGAGATACATAAAACGCTCGCGATTTTGCCGTCATGATATATTGGTCCGATGCTTGTTTCATACCATGACTCGCTGTTATTTGGCCCCATGCCACACAGCTCAAATGAGATTGATTTTCCAGTATTGAAGACGCTTTCATATGCGTTTTTCAATGTCTCGCGATACTCCAGAGGGACATATTGATAGGCGTGGGTGCCGATAACGGCATTCTTGTCGAACCCCTCTACCACTCGACTAATGAAATTTATTTTTCCTTCTCTATCTAATATGAAAATTATTTCCGGGAGATTTCCAAAGAGTGACTCTAGTTTGTCTTGTTCCTCTTTTGTCAGGAATGTTTCTAATGTGCTCATTGAGGATTTTTATCCTTAATTTACTGCTCAGTGTTAGTTACAGCACCCGGGTTAATTGGGACACATTTTAGGCGTTCAATGTGTCTCTCTGGCAGAGCCCTTCTAAGCTTATGTAAGATTTCTTCCTTCAGAAAACCCTCGATCTCGTGTGCTGTTACAGCCGAGTCTACGTAGACAGTAAGTGTGCTGTTAGTTAACTTGGCTACTCTTGTTCGTTGTGCCAGCGCTGATCCCGCTGAGGCTGACCATGCCTCCTGCAGCAATGCAAGGCTTGCATATTGACGTTTTAGCGGGCGTGTTATCCGTTTTAATATATCTCCGAATGATTTTAGCCTGGCCCGTCTCTGATAATACATTTTATATGCTTATCGTCAGCGGCATCAGGACATATAAATAATCGGGGTCTGACTTGAATAGTCCTGCGCTTGTTTTATCCTGCAGATTAAGCTCAATCGAATCACTTGAAATTGCCCTAAGGTAGTCTAGCATATAGTCGGGATTGAACACGATATCAAATTCTGATCCCTTGTAATCTGCTTCAATCTGGCAGTTGGCTTCGCCTAGATCCTGTGAGAATGAGTAGAGCTTCAGACTGTTATAGGCCATGCTTAGTTTCACTGCCTTTGCCTTTTCGTTTGTCAGGAGGCTTGTCTGCTTGAGGGCGGTATAAAAATCCTCGCGCTTGACTGTGACTTTTTTATCACGATCATTCGGGATTACGGCCTGATAATCAGGGAAGGTTCCTTCAATAAGTCTTGATATCACCAGCCCGTTTTTGGTCATGAATCTTACCTGAGATTCCTCAAGGTTGATATGAACTGTTTCATCTGAATGTCCAATAATCTTTGGCAGGAAATTCATGGCCTTGGCTGGGAC
>SBBU01000323.1 GCA_005239585.1 Planctomycetaceae bacterium | reverse complement strand
CATCCACCCTGTCAGCGTAATCCATGAAGGATTCTCCGGGTAATTGCTTATCGGAGGAAACTTCTTTCATCGCCACTGTAAGCGCTAACGGCTTGCCTTCCATACTGTCATAAACGTTGTGTTGCGAATCTATAACATCGCCTTCTCTGTAAAGAAAACCGTGTTCGGGCTCACCCATCACTAACTCTCTATCTTTTGTAGCCACTTTTAAAATATCCCCTTCTTTATTTATAGCCTGGAGTGCCGTAGAATTCTCATCTGCTTTCGTAACCTTATATGTCCCTGCATATACTTTATAAGTAGTCGGGTCAACCAGCGCCCTTCCCACTGCCCCGCCTATCAGGCCGCCCACCTGGTAAAGTGTCGGTGCAACAAAGTTGAACTCATCCAGCTTCCTTTCCTTAGCGCGCTTCTCTCTTATATCCTTAGTATTATCTATGTCACTATAAGTTAAGCCCTTACTTTCCTTTATCTCCTGCACAAGCAGGCCGCCGGCTAAACCTTGCAGGCCGCCAACCAACGCGCCTTTTGCCATGTTCCCGAGGACTTCTCCGGTGCTTCCCTTTAAAGCATCTTTGTTGCCCAGGGCAGCAGGGGCATTAATTAAGCCTCCGACTAAGCCGGTGCCGATTGCGCTGTATAACTCCGCCTTATCCCTGTCCCAAACCCAGCGCTCATTACTCTTGCCGCAGTTCTCGCAACGCAGGGTATCCAGATATACTTCATTCATTATCACTTCCTGGGTTAATCCTGTAAGCACGCGGGTGGTATAACCCATGGCAAATTCCTTAAAAAAGTTGCTGCCGATTATACGTTCCATCAAAGTCTGATGCGAGTATCCGCCAACAGACGTTCCTCCTTCAAAAACTTCCGTATTCAAAGCGTTTCCTTTAGGGCCGAATGTATCCACAACTCGATAGTTACCGGTAGTGTAGGAGGCAGTTAACACACCTGTCTTCGGATCCACAGATACTATGTTTGCCGAATTCTGCTGTTCCGGAGTCAAGGAAGACTTGTTCAGCGTATCGGAAAATCCTGAACTGCCCCTATAATACGATACCGTGCCGCCGTTAGCAGGCGTATAGGAAATAGGCTTTGCATCGGATCCAAAAACAAGACTCCCTACCTCTTTTCCCCCCATGGAAAATGTATCAATCTGACCGCCGCCGGAAGTAAGCCGGGAGGTAATTGTATACCCTGTTTGGGGATCCGTCTGTTGGGAAAAAATAGCCTTGTCCCCCTCAAATCCGACCGTTTTCACACCGTTTGCATCTGTAATATCAACCATGCGGCACGTCTGTGTATTCACATCCTCCGGGGGAGCAATGATTTTCGAAAGATATAAATTGTCGCCGCTTAATGCACCGGTCGAATCATAAGTATAGTCGCCTGTAATAGAGGTATTAACGGATGCGTCTGTACACATGCCGACCGGCTCGATTCGTGCTGGAGTAGTAGTTTCCGATGGAGTCTGCATAGTTGCACCTCTATTTGAATTGTAACCTGCTATGCCGCCGGTTATTGCGCCCTGGGCAGAATACATCCACCAATTTTTCTTGTCTATCAGATAACCAAAACCTGCTCCGGCAACCGCGCCTATGCCTGCGCCGTAAGCTGCGCCTGTCCAACCCCCTCCGCCGATTCCTGAAGCGCCTATCCCTCCTCCTAATGCTCCGGTAAAGCCTCCGGTTAAAGCGCCTTTTCCTACGTCTCCTCCCATTATACCAGCACTTATCGCGCCACTAATTGCTCCGCCAATTCCGTAACCTACAGCTCCGCCTACCACTGAGGCTGTTGCGGCCGATGCGCCTGCTGACGCTACTCCCGACGACACAGCACTGGATATATAAGGCGAAACATAACTGGCTATGCCCATAGTTACCGCTGTACAGGCGGCATATTTTCCTACATATTCTAAACCTTCGCCAAAATCCATGGTAATATCATCCATGAGTTTTGGCGCCCAGTCCATATCATAAGTACGGGAACTACTGGCATTGCTTGAACGTTTATAGTCGCCTATGGCAGCATAAAGCGGGGTAATCTGGCTGGAAAGAAAAACCAGCACTAATGCCAGACTGATAATCTTTAAAAAACATTTATTTCCCCGCATTTTATTCTCAACCCCCCTAACCAGTCAATTTCGGCAGAGACCAGCAACAGTCCCCCCAATGCACAGTAGCGTCGGCAGAGTATTCGCCGCTGTCGCTGCCGTCCTTAGTATAACGGAATTTCCAGAAATTTAACCCTCCGGCAAAGCTAGTCTGGTTGCTTGAGTCAGAACGGGTTATGGTTACCGTAGCATCGCCTGTGTAATCCCTTAACACAAGACGCTTCTTTTTTCCATACCAGCGGCTTTTGCTTTCTATTTCAAGTTTAGGAACGGAGTAAGCTGTAACATGCACTTTTACATAGTGGCTACCCAAATTATCGCTCCAGTCATATTGCTTTTCCATCTCGGGGCAATAATTATCCCCGGTACCTAAAGCCTTTTGTAAGGTATCTATGGCAT
>SBBU01000271.1 GCA_005239585.1 Planctomycetaceae bacterium | reverse complement strand
TCCTTAGAAATCGTTTCATACCTCTCTCCCAAAAGATTTGTCTAATCTATCGGGCAGAGAGGCCCTTTTTATTCAATCCGATTTTTTGGACAAGCTCATCGAAACTTGGATTAATCCTTGACGCTATGAAGTAAAACTACTTACTCAGTGCTAAAGAATACCCAGACAGACCTATTTGATCCTCCAGATCGATTCAGGAGTCACCCCTAGAGGATTGTCGAGCAAAGTAGTCACGGGTACGTTATAGGTAATTACTGGTTTACCCAGAACTATATCTGGATAGATTTCTGATTGTGTAGAGACATGTCCAAAAAGATCCTGCTTATCTCTTGCGAGCACAGAGCCCTCTATGTTTGGTGTCCCGCTCAATTTTATTTGTTCCTGACATGCTAAAAAACCTTTGAAAGTAGCAGTGCCTTGAAGTTCCATGTCACCCTTGGCAATAATGGTCATATTGCCCAGTCCACTTACGGCTGCTGTACCTGTTACCTTTATGCTGTTGGCAACGAGAAATGTTGCATCGGCGCCCGCGTTCCCATTCAAAGTAAAGTATGTCTCAATATAGTATATGGCCGAAGTCACTATATCATTGCCATTTGCAGACCAATCACCACCTGCAAACTTGAAACCGCCCCATGTGCCTGAGGGGGCAAGGCTTGCTAACGGAAGACCAGTCGCATTGTCCACTACTGTTCCATCTGCCTTTAATAAATAATTTGCAGTACTCTTGTATTTATCAGGATCTACGTCAGGAAGCGATACAGGGGCTGAAAATGGCCATATACCGCCGCCAACCATAGGCACACCTGTAATACTCACTGATCCAACAGCTGTTAATCTCTGATCAATTATAGGATTACCCGTAATCAATGCGTTCATATTTGTGTGGACTCCGCCCAGCGCACCTCTTACCTCAGGAACTCCGCCTATTTTTATTGACCCACCTGTGGTAAGCGCAGTCATCGGCGTATATTTTCCAGTCAGATATTTTACCCTGACCTTCAATTGCCTTACTGTCCCGTTTGAAAGTACGCCAGTCACTATCAAATCAAGTTTTTCATTTACATCATTGAGCGGATCCGGGTCATCGGTATCGTTCTGAACAACTATATGAAATGCCCCGTTTGAAAATGCAGTTGGGACACCAAAGACCATTGGTGATGTGCCCGGTGTAGTCTTGTCTAATGGGACAGGCGCTTCAGGTAAAGTATCTGGATTATAACCGTATGGAGCATACATAGAGCCATAAGAAGAGTAGTAATGATATCCGCTATACGTATCGTAACTGGTAAAAACATTTAAAGCTATTGCGTCTTTCTTTATTGTCTCTGGATTTGTGCTCATTCCTTGGTTGTATTTCAATATATCGCTCCATACCCACGTAGCGTCTCTCTTGTACACATATAAGAATCTTCTAATCTTCTCCAGTCCGGAGAGCGCAATCGATTCTGCCTGTTTTATGTCAGTCTGCATCGCCTGCTCCTTGTGTCTACTTGAGACCTCGCTAACAAGACTGCCGGCTATACCAAGTGATATGACAACCAAGACCGCCATTGTCACCATCGCAACCCCTTGCTCACTCGATATTTTTCTCATACCATCACCCTTAAAATTTTATTGTGGATTCCTCATTGCAACTGCAAACGTCGAGTTTCTCAAATAAAACGATCTCCTGTCAGCGTCAAAAGTACCTACCCAAGGACTGATTTGAACCATTGCCGGCTGCGATACGACCTCAACCTTCGAAGAGTCAAGCAGTCTGAACAACTTATCGACGGTACCATCACCATTCACATCACCTGCCAAGTTAAAGGCATTTAGGATAACATTATCTGCAATAGGTAATGACGACACTGGGTTTGTACCGCCAACCAGAGGCAGATCAGCAGCTGAGGCATAGATATAACGCACAAGCTGCCCTGAATAAAAGACATCAACCATATCTCCATCTTTATTAAGATCAAAGTTATACCGTTCAATTGGCAGCGAAGTAGCAAAGGTTGCCTGAGGCTCAAGAAGCACCTTGGTAGGCACGAAATCAATCACTGCATACCAATTTAATCTTGGACCATTTGCAGCACCGGGATTTGTATTTGCGTATCCATACTCCATTACACCAGTGGCATCTGTAACATCATTGTCATTATCCCAGTCAACGGGAAGTTTATACTGCAGGGCAGTATACGTGGCAGAAAGACTGTCAATCTTCGCAAAGATAAGTTCTCTATTAAGATCATCAATAGTATTGCGCCACTGACTCTCTGAATAGCCGGTTGCCCTAGACATGTCATAATTTGTCTGACTATTGGCAAGAATCTGGAAGACGCCTGCCATAAGAAGCACCAATACTACAACCGAGATCATCACCTCTATTAGGGTGAATCCGTAACTAGTAGTTTTCTTCATCATCTTGTCACCATTATCTTGTTAGTATAAGTCTTTTGGATATTTGTTGCCCCAGTCCATGTAATAGTAGCCGTGATGTTATAAAGGTTAGGGTTGGAAAAATCTATGGTCAGAACACCTGTTGCATTCGTCAGGTAGTTAACTGTAAACGTTGGGTTAGCCAGTACATAATTCTTAAGATCGTCGAATTTAATATTTCGTACCTCCTCTAGTCTGCCAAGTGCCTGAGTCTGCGCCTGAGCACTTTCATCTACACTCTGCCTTGTCATATCTGATGCGAAAATAACCTGTAACAGTGATGCAAGAGAAAGCCCCAATATCCCTACTACAACCATTATCTCAATCAGTGTAAAGCCCTTTTCTTTCATATGCTATATCATAGCAAATTGTGTGCCAAGTGCAAAAGAAAACCTTGTTATTGCTCGGTAAAAGCATGATTTCAAGCGCCATTTGTAAGGGGTTACGAGGTATCCTTGATAATTGTGACAAAACTTTACACTCGAAATGAAATTTGTCATGTTTACTTGAACCTTGCCATTAAAAGCCCTGAGACAAGTTTCGGATAGAAATCTGTAGTCTTTTGGGGGAATCGCCTCCCTTGTTTGACAAGTATCTTGACCTGATTGATTTTAACAGGATTCACTAAAAAAGAGGCTACATATTCACCTTTGAATGTACGTCTCATTACATCCTCTTCTGACCTATAAAAATGCACCTTTTTCTCTCGGTCCAAGTCTTCTGGCGTAATGTCTAATAGCTTATTAAATATATACTGATGCAAGATATTCACATCAAGCTCATCTGTTTTACCCCTTAATACCAATAAGAATAGTCCTTTTTGGGTAACAAGCCCAAATGAGCAGAGTGACATGCCTTCAATTCGAATGTCCTCTAAAAACTCCCTTATCGATTCCTCATCTGTCCTGTATGGTGTCACAGTAAAAAATTCAGATACCCTACCTATAAATTGTCCAAGATCCATACTGCAATCAAAGATTGCCCTGTGAGTAGCAAGTGTATAGAGTTCTTCCTCCGTATTGAAAAGTGTTGCAAGAATATATTTTACACTGCCGGTTTCCTTGTTTAATCTCAATGTAGCCTCGTACCTGTGATGGCCGTCCGCAATAATCAAATCTTTGTTATAAAGATTTTCCCTAATGGTATCGATAGCCTTTTTATCAGAGATCTTCCAGACTGTATGGATCTCTCCTAAATCGTCTTTGCATCTCATTAATGGCTTGCCATTTGTAAATCCGTCAAGCGTGGATACCACACGTCTTGAAGCATCGGTGTAAAGCATAAAGACATGCTCAAAGAATGTCTCTGTCTGCAGTAACAGCCTGAAACGGTCCTCCTTGGGTGCAATGTGTGTTGATTCATGAGGATGTATCGAGTCGCCCAACGGATGTATCCTAACCATGCACGTTAGCCCCTTTCTTGTCTTTGTTTCACCTCTAACGTTATACGTCTGATAGTAAGCATACAATGCAGGATCATCCTCTTCCTTCAAAATCCCTTTTTGCAGCCAGTCTGCAAAGTAGTTTCTTGCCCTGATGTATTTGTTTTGTACTTCATTATCGTTCTGCAGGTTCTTCCCTTTTATCAGCCTGATCAGATTATGTTCGTGGCGTTTGTAATAAACATCCTGCATCTCATCTGAAATTCTATCGTAAGGCTGTGTAGTCAGGAGATCTTTGTTTTCTTGGGTATAATGAATTGCCTTGAATGGAATTATCTCAGGCATAAACCTCTTCGTAAAGAGGCGCTATTTTATTGATATCGTATGATAATGCCCTCTCTCGTGCCGCAAAAGAAAAACTGGTGTAGAGATCTCTATTTTCAAGCAACATCTTGATTTTCTCCCTCATCGAGTCTGCATCACCAACTTTGCACAGAAAGCCATTTACTCCATCAGTAATCAGTTCCTCCAGACCGCCACAATATGTCCCGACAACGGGGACACCGCAGGACATTGCTTCGAGCGCCGCCAAACCAAAACTTTCCATCTCGCTTGTTATCAACATAACATCTGAAGTTTGTATCAAATTAATAACATCACGCTGCAGATCACAGAAGAATACATTTTTATTTGCCTGCCTGACGACGTCATTAAACAAAGGCCCATTTCCAACCATAAGCAGTCTTGTATTTATACCGTTGGCAACCTGAACAGCATCCATTGGTCTTTTAACAGGCCTAAAATTCGAGATGTGTATTATCGTTTTCTCACCCCGGTTTTGTGTACTTTTGATAGGACTAAAAAGCGCTGTATCAATAAAATTTGGGACCACTTGAATCTCAACTTTAGGTTGAAAAAGACTTTTAGTCCGGGCCCTAAGGAATTCCGAGACTGCCGTTACCCTATCTGACCTCTCTATTCCGAATTTTACAAGTTCAAAGAAATTCGGATCTTGTCCCACAAGCGTTATATCAGTCCCGTGCAGGGTTGTTATGAATCTCATCTCCCCCTTGAGTATTTCCCTTGCAATAAAGGCGGATATTGAATGAGGATAGGCATAATGCACGTGCACGCAGTCAAGCTTTTCCCTCCTTGCTGCCGCGACAATTTTTGAAGCAAGCGCCATGCCATAGGATGGGTATTCAAAGAGTGGATAGTTTGGATCTTTCACCTCGTGAAAAACAAAACCATCAGAGAGAGGATCAAGCCTGAATGGAACTCGATAAGAGAAAAAGTGTATGGTATGACCTCTCTTAATGAGCGCCTTGCCAAGCTCACTTGCTATAACGCCGCTTCCGCCGTGAGATGGATAACAAACTACGCCTATTTGCATAAATCAATTAGTGCTTGACATCACAACTCCCTGTAGGGATGGTGCCTGCCATCCCTACAGGGAAGCCCTGTCAACACAACGTTAGACATGGCATTTCTGTAGGGTCCCTGCAGGAACCCTACAGAAATTTGTAATGTCAAGCATTAATGTCTGAAATGCCTTGTCTTGGTAAAAATCATCGGGATCTCGTTTTCATTTGCAAGCTCAATAACTTCTCCGTCCCTGATCGACCCGCCGGGTTGAACCACTGCCCTAACACCTGCATCTATCAGAATCTCTAGTCCATCTTTGAATGGGAAAAATGCATCAGAGGCTGCAACGGCGCCTACAGCCCGCTCCCCTGCCTTTTGAACTGCAATCTGACACGCCTCTACCCTGCTGACCTGTCCCCCGCCGATTCCAACTGTTTGACAATTTTTCGATATTACAATCGCATTCGACTTGACATGCTTAACCACCTTCCACGCAAAAAGCAGCTCTTCTTCAACAGCAGGCGAGACTCCCACAGTAACCGATTCAAAACTCTCGTAAAGTTTTGAATCCTCATCCT
>SBBU01000056.1 GCA_005239585.1 Planctomycetaceae bacterium | reverse complement strand
TCGCTCGCCGCCTAGACCCTTAACTTTTCATCGCCCTAAAGTTGTTCCTAAATTTTACTGACATCTCACCTTCTATCACGTCTTTCTTCATCTCATACTTTCTGCCCCTTAGATTATCAAGCAGATTTCCTATCCTCATCTTTATCTCTTCATCTTTGAATCCTTTGTTTTCCTCTAAAACAGGTATTATCACCCAACCCATCTTCCGCAGGTCCTCTTACGTTTTCTCTCTTACATGCGGGTCATCATCTCCCAGTTTGGGGATCAATTCTCTTGCCTTTTTGTGGAGTTTATCTACCTCATCTTTTCTGTACTCGAAAAATGTCATCTTTTCTATTATCGCAGTACTGACCTTTACATCTCCGAATGGAGATTCAAATTCAAGATATTTGTCTAGCTTTCCCGCATATCGCTCACCACTTTTAGTCATCAGGATCGAGTTGTACTCCTTGCTTACTGGTGGTTTGATTGAGTTGACACGATTTCCTGACTCGTATAGTTCCTTGATCTCCTCGGGTTCCAAGGCCTTGCCTGAAATAGCCAAATAATCAATCCACATTGTATTTTTATTTTCATATGTCTCCTTGCAGATGTAAATAGACGAGTCATTGATCTGAAGGGTATCTCCTAAAACAGGCTTTGAAGATTTTTCCTGCATTTTACCGTTTATATAGACCTCCATCTCCTTCTTTTTAGTGCTGATCATACAAACCATGTGAAGCCACTTGTCCGCTTCAAGACCCACTGCTTTGAATTGCGTGGCTATGCTCTGACCCTTTGTAAAAAGGGCATCCACTTGGATATTTTTTCCCCCGGGCAATATCCAAATCTCGTAATTAGCTGCATTATACCTATTTCCTTTTCTGAGAAGGTTGATCCAGTTTCCTTCTATTCCTTTGGATGAATATTTAAACCTCATCTCAATCACAACTTCTTCCTTCATGCTGATATTTTCCGAGTGTGGAATCTCTATAGTATCGTGATTCGATAGATCAAGCTTGACAACTGAGTTGTCATCCTCGGTTTCTAATTTTGAACTGTTTAGTTTTATTTCCTCACACTGATCAAAATCCCAATACGCTGTAACACTGTCATCAACAAAGACCCTTTTTTGAGCGGGCACTATTGCGGCTATATCTTCTTGCTTTATAGTCAGAGTCCCATGCTTTGCCTTGAATTTGAGGTCTTGGTCGATTTTGCCTTCTACTATCGACTTGGTGGTCTTTACGGAGAGTCCAGTCTTTCCCTGTTTGATCGATTTAATATCGCTGATCGCGAACTTTAAATCACCCTCTTTTGTCTTTAGTTCAAGTTCCTTGACTTGAAAATGAGATAGGAACATCGTCCCGTCTTTTAATTTTATAAGGAAATTCGTGCCCTCAGATTGATATCCTGCTAATAGAACTATACTGAGAATTGCGTATCTTCTAGCCATCTTGACCCTTATTGTATAGACGTCTATCTTACAATAAAAGTTTCAAGATTTGAATGCCTCAAGCCCCAGACTCTGGCCTTTTACAGTGCAAAAAATAGAAAATAATGAAAGAATGGAATCTATTGTATAAAATTAGGCCAAAAAGCAGGGTGATTTTGTCGAAATATGATTGTATAATGTTTGTTCATATGAAAAGGTGTCTGCTGCCTGTTTTTATGTATTAATAATGTTAAATATTCATAAAATATGGATGCCTTTGCGTAGATTTAATTGATATCCCCGCTATGCTTGATAAAATTAGAGTAAGTAGAGGTTTGAAATGAGGTTGTTTCCCATCTTGCTTATGGGGGTCTCTTTTAGCGCAATTCTAGGGGTGCCCGCAATACAACCAACGGATGACTACAATGATGTGATTTTCTATAACAACACAAACGGCTGGATCGTAGGCGCTAACGGAAGAATATTGCGCACTATAGATGGCGCATCCAGCTTTCAGATAATGACCTCTGGAACAACCAACAAGGTCAACTCAATTTACTTTTCTTCCCCATCTATTGGTTTTGCAGTCGGCGCAAACGGGACGGTTCTTAGGACCACAAATGCCGGGACGAACTGGACAGTGATTGCCATACCTGGAGTCCCGGGCGGGACTGAGTTCTTCGGAGTCTTTGCCAGGGGCATTTCAGTTTCCACCATGAAGGTCTGGGTCGCAGGTTCAGGCGAGGTGCTCTACAGGTCTGAAGATGGGGGGAGTTCTTGGACTGGCGATCTGCTGAGCGGTTCCGCTGTAACAGTAAGATCGCTCTACTTCACCAGTGATGATATCGGCATTTATGTTGGAGATGCTTCTGGCGGCGCAATGTCAGTGAGAAGGACCACTGATAGGGGAAACACATGGCAAACACCAACTATTGCGGCAGGGACTGATAATCTCTATCGAGTCAAATTTGTAGACTCGACAAACGGCATTGCAGTAGGCGATGCTGGAAGAATTCTCAAGACGGCAGATGGAGGTCTTAACTGGACATCTCCAAGCTCTGGCACCTCTAATAATCTAAGAGGTCTTGCGTGGATAAGCTCTACCTCCGTTTGGGTTGTTGGGGCCAGCGGGACAATCCTAAGATCAGACAGTACTGGGACCTCGTGGGCATCCGTCACAAGCCCCGTCTCTGTGCAGCTTAACGCTGTAGCTGTAATAGATACCCTAACAAGCTTTGCGGTCGGAAATACTGGGACCGCGATCAAGTCAGTTACCGGCGAGAGCTGGGACAATATCCTTACCCCGCAACCGCGTATTAATATAAAATCAATCTCGCTGGCATCGGCATCGCGCGGGCTCATCGCGGCGCCTCGCGGCTTTGCTGCACGCACTATCGATAACGACGCGAGGCGATTCCTGCCATTTAGCACTGGAACTTCTTTGGATCTGAATTCTACTTTTGCCTTTGATGATGCCTCAACATTTGGCTACGCAGTGGGCGACAGCGGGAGGTTCATACTCCTGACATCAACTCTCGCAACCTCAAAGACTACTGGATTAACCACTAACCTCCGCGGTGTATGGTCAAGCGGACCGAGCGGCCGGGTAATCATTGCAGGCGACGCATCAGCAGGCGCTGGGGTTATAAGATATTCCGATAGTCAGGGTGATACCTGGAGCACGCCAACTATTACAGGCGGCCCATTTGCCGAGAATCTCTACGCTGTTTCTTTCTCCGGCTCTACAGGCTGGGTGGTTGGAGACTCTGGGCGTGTATTGAAATCGACAGACAACGCCGTCAACTTTGCAAGTGATTCAACTGGATCAGCAGCAAACTACAGGGCCGTCTACGCATTTAGCTCCAGCGCAGCTTTCGCTGTGGGGCTATCAGGCTCTGATTCTGTTGTCTCATATTGGAATGGTATAAGCTGGACTAATACTACCATTGCCGGTGTACAGTTACAGACAGTCGTGGTCGCAAAGTGGGGCTCAGGTGCCTCGGATAAACTGGCTTATTTTGCAGGAGCTGGGGGAGTTATTCGCAAGACAATTGACGGG
Source organism: Planctomycetaceae bacterium (assembly GCA_005239585.1). Next base: position 18,794 of record SBBU01000056.1, on the reverse strand, counting down.
ACAACTTTTACAACAGTCATTTCACCAACAACTGTAAATCTGACATCGAGCACAAAATATTCTGCTGGCGGATCAGATTATGTATTTATTGCTGGAGACAACCATACAATCATAAAGACAGAGGTGGAATCAGGAAGCAACACAGAGAAGGTTTGGTCTACACTCCTTTCTGCTGTTGGTAACGATGGATCAATTACAGATGTCCAGTTTATCAACTCCACCACAGGATGGATGGTTGTGGGTAATCAAATAAAGTGGACGACTGATAGCGGGACAAACTGGGCAAATCCGACAACAGGAGGCAGCAGTGTTAACGACCTTTCATTTGTCGACGCATCAAATGGCTATGCATGGGGCACAGGGAATGATAAAGTCAGAAAGACAGTAGATGGCGGGGTTAACTGGACTGACACATCTACAGTAAGCCGGTTTTCATGGAAAAAAATCCACACACTGAGCTCCACGAGCGCCCTCCTAGTCGGCGAGGCAAACACTGTATTGAAGACAGCCAACAGCGGAACGGACTGGAAGTTTCAAAATACTAGGAATGACATCCGCGGCGTGTGGGTGGAGAGCGCGTCAATTGCCAATGCTGTGGGCGCCAATGGCATGATCATGAGAACAATCGACTCGGGCACAACGTGGAGACCTCTCAATTCTCCGGGGGCATTTAATTTTAACATGGTATTCTTTTCATCCGCAACTATAGGCTGTGCTATCCGTGATGATGGCAGGATATACAAAACTGTCGATACAGGAGCAACTTGGACTGAGGAAAAAAGTGCTGATGTCAACGGTCAGGATATCACTTTTTCAGCTACTCTCTCCTATGGTAGTGTTTGGCTTGCAGTTGGGGCAAGACTAGAATGTGCTGCGATCTGCGTTCAGCAAGGTGGAATATGGAGGAGTACCGACAGCGGTGATACATGGTCCCAAGTCTACTCCAGCGCTAATACTGATCAGTTCAACTCTGTTTCTTTCTTCGGGAGCACCAGAGATGAGGCCATAGCAGTCGGCAATAGTGGTGTTATTGCACGTTCCACAGATGGCGGCCAGAATTGGGCTGAAATCGCCCATGGGTTAGGCACTCCAACACTTCGCGGTGTATCTGCCCTAGCAAACGCAAATGGTGACCGCGTCGTTGCCGTGGGTGAATCTGCTGTCTGGCAGTCATCAGACTTTGGTGTGACTTGGGCCGCCATTGGTGGCGCTCCAGTGGCAAGTTTTTATTCAGCCCGCATCCTAGACATTGCAGCGAGTGATCTGGTCAGGGTAGTGATTGCGGGTAGCGGGGTGATCTATAAATTTGTAGAGGGAACTGGATGGTCAACTCAGTTAGCCACTACAACGGATACAATTTATAAAAAACTGTACTTCTTTGACACCAGCACTGGATGGGCGGTAGGAGATCGCGGAGTCGTTGTTAGGTCACCAGATGCTGGTATAACTTGGGGTGCACCGCAAATTGCACGCGTAGGTAGTGGAGTCGACGCGCTTCGGTCGGTCCATTTTGCATCTGGATCAGCGACGGGGTGGGCTGTAGGAGGTTCATCGACGGCAAAGATATTCAGGTCAACTGATTCGGGTGATAACTGGATTGAGTTTAACAAGGGTGGGGCAATTCTAAATGACGTCTTTGCAACCGATGGGACGACTGCATGGGCGGTGGGGAATAGCGGACGCATCCTCAGGAGATCAAGCGATACAAACTGGCCTGCCCAGACCAGTAGCACAACTGTCAACCTCAATTCGGTTGCGTTCAAAGATGGTTCGGTAGGTATCGCAGTAGGCGATAACAGCTCGACTAGCGCTGTGGTTGTTACAACCTCGGATGGAGGGGCAACTGCATGGACCCAAAGAAAAAATATTGGTACTTATTTATCTTTCAAAACGGTAGCCGTGGTCCCGACAACAAACACTGCCTTTGTAGGTGGCAATTCTGCTACTTTGATCACTGCTTCAGACATTACAGCGGCAACTCCGACATGGATATGGAAGTCAAGCGGACTCTTCCTTACGCCCTACTTCCCAGAGACCTCTTCAGGGTTTCTTGTAGGTGACCTTGGAACAATGATCAAGTCCACTAACAACGGCGCGAGCTGGTTTGGAATGAATCGTCCTGCAACAGGCGACACATCAGGAGACCTGAGAAGCACCTACTTTATCGATCGCTATCGCGGTTGGATGTGCGGCGATGGAGGGACAATCCTTGCCACCACTGATTCGGGTTCCACATGGAACTCCCAGTCAAGCGGGTCTACCGACGTTCTAAAAAACATTTTCTTCTACGATGGAAATTTTGGCATGGCAACAGGCGATTTCCTCACACGCTGTCGGACAACAAATGGTGGGACAACTTGGACCGCAGAGAGCGATCACGATCCGATTACCCACCCTCCGACTGGATTCACATATACCAGTCTCTATTTTGCCACAAGCAGTATAGGCTGGCTCACAGCTACAAACGGCATCGGCATCCACAAGACAACCGATGGCGGGGTAACCTGGAATGGAGGGATAGACGATCCAACACTTCCCGCAGGATTGGGAAACACCCTTGTCTATGGCGTTCAGTTCAAGGATGTAAACACAGGGCTTTTGGTCGGAGAAGATCCACTATCGCTCGCTGGCAAGATATTTCGCAGTATTGATGGCGGGGCAAACTGGACAGATGTAACCCCGGGCGGATCGCTCAACAGGATGATCGATGTCAAGTGGCATGATACGGCTGCAGATGTTGTAATAGCAGTTGGCAGCTCAACATCAACTGTAAACTGCACACGAAAGTCTACAAATGGAGGCGTTAACTGGTCTACCATTACCCTGCCTCCTAATTTCACACCGGGCCCTTTGGGAATAAACCTTAATCGAATCCGCATACTTACACCGAAGATAGCCGTCCTTAATCTTGGCAGTGGAAACGGATTTGGCATACATGCCACAGTATTTGGACCTAGTACACTCTCTACGACGAGCGGGTTGAATGAATTTGAAATAATATCGGCCGGGTCAACATCAGGCCCGAGAGTTAATTTTCCAACTAACGGAGTTACAGGATTCATAGCACAGAGTGATGGAAGGGTCTTCAAGACAACTGATTCATTCAAGATACTTACATTACAACACTCGGGCGGACCTACAAATTCGATATGGGCTGTCGATGAAAATACAGCATTGTCTGTCTCAAATCATGGCCGCATCGCAAGAATGAACTCAGGGTCCTGGTCTATCGCGACAAATATTCTTACAGAAGATTTTACAGATGTGCAGTTTCTCAGCAGCACAGTAGGTTTTGCAGTTGGGGCAAACGGACTGGTCATGAGAACAGATGACGGCGGCGCTTCATGGAGCGTTCAATCATCCAGGACTCAAAAAAGGCTAAATGCGGTCTCATTCGCGGATACTTCAAATGGGCTCGCAGTCGGATCGCTCGGGACAATTATTAGAACGACTGACGGAGGTAGTAACTGGTCAAACGTTACAAGCAATACCACAGATGAACTATTCGATGTCCACTATCTAACAGCAGGCGGTGTAGCTGTGGCTGTTGGTAAGGGTGGCAGAACACTTAAATCTGCAAATGGTGGAGCAATTTGGTCTGTGATTACCCCTGTGACTTCAGATGATCTCAAGTCTGTAAGACTTACTTCTTTAGGTACAGGAGTTGCGGTAGGTACATCGGGCCGATATCTGACAACGGCCAACAGTGGAGACAGCTGGGTATCCGGCAAATTTGGCAATGCCGATCTTATACATGCCTCATTTACAGGCGCTAATGGATTTATCTGCGGTGTCGACAATCTTGTCCTTAAAAGCGCAGATTCCGGCGCCACATGGTCAGTCGGCCTCATGAGCACTATAAACTCAATGCAGTTTATAGGCTCTACTGGATTTGCATGCTCTACCCAAGGAAGAGTGATAACCACTACAAACTCGGGTGTTACATGGAACTTCTCTAGTCTTGGCGCATCGATTACGACCACGCAGACACTCAACGGCCTTTCATTTATAGATTCATCAAATGGCTACGTGGTCGGAAATGGTGGGACAATCCTAAAGACTGCAAATGGCGGATCAACCTGGTCAACAGAAAGCCTTGCAGGCGGTGCTACAACTGACCTAAACTCAGTACACTTTGTAGATGCAACTAACGCATTTGCCTGCGGCGCAAGTGGAAAGATATATGGGCCTAATTCTGGGTGGTCAGAAATTACCCCGGCTGTAAGCGAGACACTAAACTCAATTCGCATGTTAAACAGCACGGCAGGCGGCAATGGCTGGATCATCGGAGATACAGACAGGAAGGTGCAGATAGCCAGCGGCGGCAGGGCAAATAGCACATTTGGCGCAAGCGTTAATTTTAAATCGGTCTGGATTGTAGATCCTCCGACAGGAAATACAGTCGTTGCTGTAGGCGCATCGGGCACCATCAGAAGAACCGTCAACGGAGGCGGCCTCTGGAGTACAATCATTTCACCAACCACACAAGATCTCCTCTCTACATTTTTCGTTAGCTCGAGTACAGGTTACACATCCGGCGCAAATGGGGCACTCATTACATCAGCCGACAGCGGCGCAAGCTGGACGAATGTCACGACGACAACTACGATGAATCTCGGCTCAGGGACATTTTCAGCAGCAGACATTGTTTTCTTTGCAGGTGAGGAGGGAGTTTGCGTAAAGCTCTCGCTATCCGCGTGGCAGAATGTGACCAGCACACTCTATGGTGATCCTAACCAGCCCACTGCAACGATCGTAATCAAGGCTACTGACCCAGCAAATAGCACGTACTGGTCAAGGCTTGCAGCCGTGAACCTAGAGCTTACAGCGAGTGATGATACGGGTATAGACAGGGTCCAATATTCAAATAATGGTACTGTATTTAGCTCTGCCGAGCCGTTTTCAGCAACAAAGAGCTGGTCGCTCGATATTTCTGGCGGAGATGGAATTAAAACAGTATACTATCGAGTTTATGATTTCGCAAACAACTCTAGGACCGTGTCGGCTACCATCGTTTATGACGCAACGACTTCCCAGGCAAGCGTAGTTATAAATAGTGGCGCATCAGCTACAAATACGACAAGTGTCACTCTCGCGCTCTCTGCATCGGACGCGAATGGAGTAAAAGAGGTCGGATACTCCAATGACGGCGTCAGTTTCACATCAGAGGCCTTTAGTTTGACCAAGGCATGGACTCTTTCTTCAGGCGATGGAATTAAAACTGTTTATTACCGGGTCATCGATAACGCTAACAACTCAACTGGAACTTCTATCTTTGATACGATTCTTCTGGATTCTTCTGGGAATTCGAACAAGCCCACAGCCACCATAGTGATTAAAGCAACTGATCCTGCAAACAACACACTTTTTAGCAGGACAACATCTGTAAATCTTGAACTTACCGCCTCCGATGCATATGGCATAAGCGCTGTATGGTATTCAAATGACGGCACTTTTTCCGGCGGTGGTGAAGCCTTTGCAACAACCAAGGCATGGACTCTCTCAAGCGGAGATGGCACGAAAACAGTCTACTACAAGGTACGAAACTCACTTGGAGTTGAAACCACTGTAACGGCCAATATATATCTTGACTCATCACTGCCGCAAGCAAGCATAGTCATAAATAGCGGCGCCGCAGCAACAAATACTACAAGCGTCACGCTTACACTCTCCGCGGCAAGTCAAAGCGGAGTAAAGGAGGTTGGATATTCAAATGACGGCATCTCGTTTACATCCGAGGCTTTTTCAGCCACCAAGGCATGGACACTAACTTCAGGTGACGGAATTAAAACCGTTTATTACAGGGTCACAGACAACACGAGCAAGACTGCAACCGCCAGCGATACCATACTCCTTGACAGTACTGGAAATTCGAACAAACCCACAGCCACCATAGTGATTAAAGCGACTGATCCTGCAAACAACACACTTTTTAGCAGGACAACATCTGTAAATCTTGAACTTACCGCCTCCGATGCATATGGCATAAGCGCCGTCTGGTACTCAAACGACGGCATTTTTTCAGGCGGCGGTGAAGCCTTTGCCGCGACCAAGGTGTGGACGCTTTTAAGCGGAGATGGCACGAAAACAGTCTACTACAAGGTACGAAACTCACTTGGAGTTGAAACTACAGTAGGAGCTAATATATATCTCGACTCTGCCCTGCCTCAGACAAGCATATCGATAAATAACGGCCTAACATATACTAGCGATCCGAATGTCACACTCACACTCTCCGCAGGGAGCCAAAGCGGAATAAAAGAGGTCGGTTACTCTAATGATGGAGTCACATTCACCGCCGAAACCTTTGCAACAACCAAGGCATGGACACTAACTTCAGGCGATGGAATTAAAACTGTTTATTACAGGGTCACAGACAACACGAACAAGAGCGCCACGTCCTCTGACACCATATACCTTGACAGCACAGGGGCATCGAACAAGCCTACGGCATCAATCGTGATCAAAGCAACCGATCCTGTTGGAAGCACACTCTACACAAGAACGACTACAGTAAATCTTGAACTTGCCGCGAGAGACGAGACGGGCATTGACAAGGTATGGTATTCAAATAACGGCACATTCACAGGGGCTGGCGAACCATTTCTCCAAACAAGGCCATGGACGTTGGATTCTACAGGTGGTGACGGCATTAAAACGGTCTACTATAAGGTTAGAAACTTTTCTAGTCTCGAGACTACAGTGTCGACCAGTATTATTCTTGATACCACTCCTCCTACAGCAACAATTACGATAAATGGCGGCGCACCCAACACCAGAAGTACAGTTGTTTCTCTCTCCCTCACAGCTATAGATCTAAGCGGCGTGCAACAGGTAGAATACTCAAACGACAATATAACCTTCTCACCTCTTGAGGCTTTTAATTTTACCAAGTCATGGGTGCTGACATCGGGAGATGGTTTGAAAAACATTTATTACAGGGTCACAGATAATGCCAACAACACTTCAACTGTCACTGACCCCGATGGAATAACACTAACAACACTGACATTCCCCACACCAAGTATAATAGGACCACCCAACCAGATAACAGAAGGAACACCGGCGCTGCTCAACTGGTATGAAATCAAATTATTGGGTGAATTCTATGAGGTTCAGTGGGGCACAGATCCTGCATTTCTAACCGGGTTAAAAACTGTAAACACCACTGACAATTTTTATGGAATCCCTTCAAATCAGCTTACGGTCGGAACCACATATCACTGGCGCGTAAGACTCAAAGACAATGCCGGCAACGCCGGACCTTATGCCACAAGCAGTTTCCAAATAACCTCGGCCTCCTCTGGAACACTTACTGTAACCAGTCTTGCGCTCGGAGACATTAATGTACCAAACGATCAACAGAATGTATTGATGTTGAAGATAATAGCCTCGGCAGGCTCGGTGGAGGACGTAAATATTTCAACGATTAGGATAAATGAAGTCCAGACACCGAATAATCGTGTAACTGATCTCTCAAGCGTGAGGCTCTATCTTGATGCCGATAGCGACGGGGCGCTGAATACGGCAGTTGATACCTTACTTGGCTCAACAACATATCCTAGCACAACAAGTCCTGTGACGTTTAGCATCAGTCCAGCCGTTACTGTCCCGTTTTCAGCGGGCAAGACATTTTTTGTCGCCTATAACTTGGCAGGAAGTGCGGCCATCGGAAACAAGTATCAGACCTCAATAGATTCGCAAGTTGATATACTTGCCAAGGGTGCCAGCACCGGATTAACAATAATTCCGGGCGGTGTCTACCCACTGAGAGGAAGAATAGTAACCATAATACCAGTAGGTTCACCGGGAAGCCTCGCACTTTCAAAAGATCCGCTCAAGTCCCCTGCCGATGGTCCCGTCACATCAGGTCAGATTCAGGTGGACATGCTTCAATTCAGTCTGGAAGCTATAGGAGAAACCATTACGCTGAACGAGCTGGCCATACAGGCCTCTGGGAGCGCCAATGATAGTCAGGCAATCAGATTCGTTAGGTTGATCCACGATGCAAATGCAAATGGCGCTTTTGATGTATTGGGTGACACAGTGCTCGCCCAGGGCACATACTCTGCGGATAATGGGACATTTACATTTACCGGACTCAGTTCCGATGTAGCGAACAGCACTACAAAGTTCTTCCTGATCCAATACGATCTCACAAACACCGGCTTTGTGATCGGTGATACAATAACTCTTAAAATAAACCCTACTTTGGTAAAAGGCACAGGCAGGGGTTCACAGACACAAATCATAGCGACAGGACTGGAACAATCTGGCGCAACCAAGACATTCCAGAATCCGGGTGTAGGTGTATCGGGAAGCTTCAAGGTAACAAAGATCACATACGCCGGGGCGGGAAAGATATTGCCATACCAGCACGATGTTGTAATGCTCAAGACATTGATACAGGCCTCGGGATTCGAAGACATCAAGGTTACCTCAATCTCCATAAGGTCGTCAGGGACAGGAAATGACCCGAAGGATATTGCGAGTCTGTTTGTGGTTGAGGACATTGATCAGAATAGAGAATACAATCCGGATATAGATACCATTATAGCGAGGGCGAATAGCCCCTTTAGTGCTGACAATGGTCTCTCGGTCTTGAGTAATCTTGCAATAATACTCCCCAAAGGGTCAAGCAAGACATGGATCTTTGTATTCAATTTCTCTGGATGGGGCGAGGAAGGAAAGACGTATAAGGTTATATGGGATGTAAAGACAGAGATCATAGGAGTTGGGCAGGCATCAAACCAGACTGTCTTTGCCGAGGGTGACCTGATTGAGGGTGGAGAGGCGGTCCTTGCGCCGCTCGTCGGTTCAAGCGGCAAGAATACCCCGAACTCATGCGTAAGCGCAGATTCGATCGCAGCCTCGAGGGGAATCCCCAAGGGACCTCTCTTCTTCTTCTTAATTCTGATTCTTGCATTGATTGCATCTACATTTAAACGCGTCTTGTTGAAGCGCCAAAGTTGATTGCTTCCACACACAGGCTGCTCGCAATATTTTTTATATCTCTCACATGTGCAAGCTGTAGCAAAGGGAGCAGTTCAGGTGGAACGCAAACTACTCAGACGTCTACTTCTGCCATTAATGTCCGCAATATATTTCCGCACTTTATCTATGCAACAGCGAACGACAATAGCGCCTTTAACACCGCTGCCAGTCTTTGGGGGATTCAAGCAAGCCAGTATATGGATATTGTCCTGTCTGATTTGAGGACGCGCGGTTTTGATGTGATCTGGCTAAATAATATTGATTATTCAACTATGCTCCCGCAATGGCTTGGTAAAGCGAGTCAGTATGGTTTGAAGGTAATAGCACAGGGAAGCGGGCCAGCCTCGCTGGCCCCATACTGGGATCAGACTCAATGGCCGTGGCCTTCGAACTGGCAGGGCATCGTGGATAATGAAGTGAAACCTTTCTGGCAATCAAATGGACCTCGTTTTGCATCAGATAACACGCTTATCATGCACATACTCTCTGAAGAACTACCGAATCAGCAAGAGATATTTACCAAGGCGAATGAAGTTATCACAGTAATCAGATCAGCAGATCCGAATCATCCGGTAGTATTTGAGTACAACAATGTGGATACGGTTGTCATGGCAATTCAGGCGATGAATCCACCGCTAATTATCTGGGGTGAAGGCCCATTTCAAAACACCTCTTCGGATGATAACACCCGCTATTTTTTTTCGTTATTCAAAGAGAAGGTATATCAGGTAGCCAAGGCGATAAATGCCCCAATGTGGGTCCTTACTCAGGGGAATAATTTAGAGATCTATCAAAATGGTGTCTTGCAGCCAACTCATCAGAATGGGGCGAGGCGTCCGACAAGGGCCCAGATGCGCTGGCTCGTCTGGTCATCTCTATTTCACGGCGCCAAGGGCATAGGTTATTTTCTTCACTGGTGGCAAGATACTGTTAGCGGTTCGGGATACGAGGAACTCCTTTACGGGATGCTTACTCGTCAGGGACAGACAACTGATATTTATGAAGAGGCAACCTCAGTAAATTCTTCGATAAATTCCATAAAGTCGCTCTTGCTTCGTCTTGAGGCCGAAGAATCGTTTGCGAGCGAAACTCATTCATATTGGCAGACAACGTCAATGATCCGCACCCGCACATTCAGACATTTAGATACTGCCCAGCGTTATCTCATGATGGTAAACTATGATTTTGTCAACTCACAAAACGGTCTTTTCCCTTCCAATCTTGGAGGGACACAGCTCACAGATGTACGCAGTGGTCAAGTCTGGACTATATCAACCATAGGCAGTTTGACCCTCCAACCGGGTGACGGGACATTATTCAGGATAGATTGAAGTCGTATCATCTCAACGCTACAATCGCTCAAGTTGTGATGAAAAGATTATTCCTAATCATAATTTTATTCCTTGCTAATAACTGTTCCGATATAAAGCGGTCCCAAGATAGCAAGACACCCACAGGCCAAGGTCTTACGATAAGTGAAGAAGTGAGCGATATCTCTCGCGTTTTTTATGATGACGAGCCAATTCGATTTGGAATCGTCGTCAATAACACGCTTGAGAGCGACCGCAAACTCAAGATATCAAGTATCATCACAAACGGATCTGACTCCAAAAAGATAACAATAAAAGATGTCGAATTTGAACTCAAGGCTAACGAAACCAGAATTATCCCACTAAAGCACGAGCCACTTGCAGAGGGAAAATACAAATTAAAAGTACAAGTTGGCGAAAAAGATAGTGTCGTCGCAGACGCTTCCTTTCCGTTTCATTCATTTGCCACATTAAAGCATCCGCTAAAGCAGATAGAGGTGAATCAACCCGGTTATGCCAAGGTGCTGGCGGGCGGTGTGGACTATACTTGTCAATTTTGTGCCAAGCCTCCTGAGATAGATGGCAAGTTAGATGAATGGAAGGATATAAACCCTATCCTGTTTGAGGACTTGAAGGGTGATTTTCCAGCCAAGGCATACATCATGTGGGATACAAAATACATCTATTTTGCTGCGCGCGTCGAGTATGCCAAGCCCCCTGTAAATGCAGAAAAAATCCTGCAAGGCGACCATATGGCCCTTGCGATCGATCCACTTGGTGATTCCGCCGCATCTTACAACACAGACGATCATGAGATTTGGTTTGGCAAAGAGGGCCAGGTCGATCAGAATCCCTTTCTTAAAGGCAGACATTGGCAGTTTGAGAAATTAACTCTGGCCAAGTTTGCAGTAAATGATGCAGACAAAAATGTCCGCATATATGAGGGCCAGATTCCATGGGTTTATTTTCCGCCGGTCAAGCCGCTCTTACAGGAAAGCTTTGGTTTCAAAATTATCTTTGGAAACAAAGATGGTCAAACGGCTGTACCAAAGGACTCGGCAGAAAAGCTAAGAGCTTTTAGTCAGCTCGGTTTCGAGCAACCCCCTCTTGATACATGGAAAAAGGTTGAAACAGAACAATATTATAAGATTAGGGAATCCCTGAATCAGCTTGAACAGGAGATTTTAAAACTCCAGGGAACCAGCAAAGACTATCGCCATCTCCTTGCCAGCAAAAACGCACTCTTTGCAGCCTTGGTACATCTGCAGGGCGACATACTGACTTCAAACCTCAAGGGTGTTGATAGCAGCAAGCAGAAAGCCATGATACTAGATTATATTGAGAAACGCGTGGAGGAATTGATTTTAGATTCAAAGAAAGAGATGGGACAGCTGGAGCCCACCCCAACTGATGATGTGGTTATTAAAGATGGATTCTTCTACAGGGGTGCCAAGCCCCTGCAAATGGTCGGTCCATTCAACACATGGGGGGCAGTTCAGCGCGACTTGGATCAGATGAGAAACTTTGGCCTCAATGCAGTGCATTTGAATGTCCACCCGATAAGGGCAATGGTTTTCAGAGAACAAGGATGCTACGACCTGCGGCCACTTGAACAATTGGATGATTTTCTAGAGAAGGCTAAAAATAATCAGCTGGATGTATTGCTTCACTTTAACATCGGCGTAGGAAAGAAATTCTATAATTATCCTTATCCTATTAAACCTGTTGGCTGCAAGGGGCTGTGGCTTGAACATTGTATAGAGGATCCTTATCACCGAAAAGGTCAAAGTGCGTGGATAGACATTGCAGTTGGCCGCATTGCTGGTCATCCTACTTTACGCGTCTACGAGTTAGGAAACGAAATTCATTCCTATCGTTGCACATGCCGTTACGCAGTAGAGAGATTCCGGGAGTGGCTCAAGGAACGCTACAGTACAATTGAAAAATTAAACAAGAGGTGGCAAGGCTCAATTAGGTCGTTTGATGACATTTCTCTGAACAGCATACACAAGAAAGAGAACAAGGCTGCCTATTATGATCGCAGGATCTTTGAGCAGCAACGGGCAATTGAATTTTGGAAGTTTCTACGGGAGGCCGTGCGTAAAAAAGACCCCAAGACACCTGTGACGCTAAAATTTCTTCCAGAGCCGCTTGCCAAGGCAACAAGCTTTATAGAGGGCTTCTTTTACCCCAATCCAGAAGAATGTCCTTATCTCGATTATGAGGGTATGCTAAACGAACTTGACATTACGTCCTATGATGCTAGTCGTGATACGCTATGCATAGATTTCTGCAAATCTGTCGCGCCCGGAAAACCATTCATAAATGCAGAGATGCACAATGTTGCCACACATGATATAAATGATCATTCTTATGACCGCATGAGGAGAGATCTATGGCAGGCTGCGCTTAGAGGTCAACAAGGGACATGGATCTGGACTTGGGGCATAGAATGGTTTGAACATGAGGCCATCAGAATACTTGCAGGTGGAAAGCCCGGACTGGGGGGACCGCAGTTTGCCGGGCTTGGCCAAAAGCCTGCTGAGCTTGAGAGTTTTGGGCGAACAGCGCTTGAATTACAAAAATTTTCAGAGATTGCCGCTGCATTTACGCAATTACCGACAGCGGTTTCCATCTTTTACAGCAACTCTAGTATTATTCAGGATCGAAAACCGCACATGACATCACTGCTAAAGTTTTATGACGCAACTCGTTATCTAGACGCCAAAGTCGGATTCACGACTGAACGAACCATCTCTGCACTTTCTCCTGCCAAGACACCATTACTTATATTGCCTTCAGTTCACTATATCCCGGACGATGCATTTAACGCACTGGAGAAATATGCAAAAGAGGGCGGCACGATTTGCCTTACAGAAGACTCGATACGATCCGACGCGTACTGCAACAAGCTTGATGAATCTAACTGGTTGAATCAAGCCTCTAAGAATAAAAAACCTTTGGCAGACGACAATGAGATCTTTATAACATCATTTGGAAAAGGAAATATAATCTGGCTCTCTGTGCCAAAAGTTGTTCAGCAGATTTTTAATGCCATGGAAAAAATCTATGATCAAGCCAAGGTTGCCAGACCCATTCGCTTGAGGGATTTGTCGATAAAAAAAGGTTATCAGGCAATGGAAGGTAATGATGCAGTAGAGCTACGCGACTGTTACCTGCAAGGCAGAGACCTCGTTTATGTAATAAACAATAAAAATCATAACATTGACGCAGCCATTGAGACCGCAAAGAAATCCAAGGCAAAAGATCTAGTCACAGGGAAAGAAACTGACCTTTCGAAGATCACTCTAGTGCCGCACGCCGTAATGCTCCTAGAACTTGTCCCCGTAAAAGATTAGTTACAGAAGTTTTTAAAAGCTTTCAGTGTGAACCCTTAACGGGGTTGGTGTAATGCGATTTTGTCCCTGCGTACCAAATTCCTTCGCTGCCAATGCCTTGATCTAATTGGGTGCCAAGTGGAGATTAGCACAAGACTTGAATGGTGCTTTAATCCTCAGCTGTAATGCGCAAATATTTGCCATAACCCGCTTAACACAACTATCATGAACGTAAAAGCGGAAGGTCCTGATTATCTCAACCCCATGGGCAAAGGAATGATACGCAGTTTCTCACTACTAGCCGCTTTCAAGAGGTCTTTATCTGAGGAAACCAATTGAACCACCTCACGGCTTGTTTGATGCAGAAATATGGCAGCTGAGAGAATTGCGCTATCTGCGCCTTTGAGTCCGTGCTTCGTGATCATAGTTTTTACACGGCTGATGTCGTCTATGATATCGTAGACATCAAATTTCTTGAGCTGGTCTTCTAATTTTTCGACCTCGCGTTTGCTTCGAGTCAATCGCCAAAGCTTAGAGTACGATTCTATCACGCAGATGGCCGCTGTAGCATATGTCAAGCCATGACCCCTAGGCTCGCTTAACAGATTGCGGGCCTGATCGTGTCCGTTTTCCTTCGGTACAAATGCCTTGACAATGCCTGTTGAATCGAAGAACCGTATCACCTAGTGGCGCTCTAGCATTAGCTCATCACTCGGTGCCCTGCGTAACCTGTTTTGTATCCGTACTGGTCTAACAGGGCCTGGCTGATCAAGACTTGCTGGTATAAAAGGACGATCATAAAGCGAGCCCCTCATTTGCGTTTGACTCCTCGTAAGAACAGCGACTTGCTTTCCATTCCTTTGCAGGACAACAGTCTCGCCGCGCAGTACAAGATCTATTACCCGTGCCATGTTATTTCTGAACTCTGCCACGCTTACTTGTATCATGTGTACAATTTTACTACAATGCCAGAATAATTCAACCAGCTCGTCTGGCATTTTATCTGTCATTGCTAGGGTCAAATCCGCGATCCACTGTTGTATGTTCGAGAGCTGTTATTCTGAAAGCCTAACAGATTTTGCAACAGATAGAAGAGACTTACATTCGTGCGGCCAAACTCAGTCCTAATACAGTTTAGAATGCGTCCGAAAATTGGAAAAATGGGCATAAACTTGGTCTGTAGTAGTAAGCGAATTTTGGGATGCCTTATGACTTGGTAGGTGTTATTGTAAAAGCTGACTCGGGCAGGCGCTTTTCGGAGAATTCGGGGCGCCAAAAGCGGTTGACGCTGAGGATCACCCCTGCCGCAACATAGCTGGCAAAAAGACTCGATCCGCCGTAACTTACAAATGGCAGATTGAGTCCTGTAACCGGAAAGATTCCAATCGTCATTGCAATGTTGACGCTGAACTGAACAAAGAGACCGAGCGTAAGACCTACCACGACATAACGGGCAAAAAGGTCACGCGTCCAGAATGCAAGCCTCAGACTGCTCAGGAAAAAGACTCCAAAAAGAAATACCAGTCCCAGCGATCCGGCAATTCCAAGCTCTTCACAAATGTGTGAATATATGAAATCATTATGCCTGTCTGGGACATAAAACGGCATTGTGAGCGACGCCTGTCCTATACCCTTGCCTGAAATGCCGCCCGAGACAATCGCCTTGATTGATTGATCCACCTGATATCTGCTGTCCAAAGATGTCATCTTGAATGCCGCATTTATCCTCTCTTTTTGATAATCGCGCAGACCAAATTTGTAAATCAAGGGACATGCCGCCAGCAAGATGATCAAGACCGGAATAGACTGCCTGAAGGTAATACCGCTGGCATAGACCATGATCACAACGCTTACAAGCGTAATCAGGGCCATGCCCATATCGGGTTGCGCAGTAATCAGCAGTATAGGTATCAAAACCATGGCAAATATGATTAATAAATCCCTGCCAACTAGTTTTTCCCGTGTAGACATGTATTTTGCTACAACGATGACCAGAAATATCCGCACAAGCTCCGATGGCTGAAATGAAAATATTCCTATCTTGAACCAGCTTCTAGCGCCCCGAACATTTTTTGCAAATAACAGCACAGCAATCAGCATCACTATTGAAAGGCCGTACCATACATGGGAAGTGCTCCAGAATCTTCTATAGTGGATGTTAGAGACAACTATCATGATCAAGACGGCAATGCATAGGAACAAAAGCTGTCTGAAGAACATTGACTCAAACATGTCCTGTCCTGCTGAATCAAGCGGCGGTTCGATGCTGTAGAGCGAAAGCAAACCTAGGCAAGTAAGCGCTACTGGTATGAGCGCCAACTTTATTTTAGACACGATGCCACCTGACCAAAAATTGGGGCAGCAAATTCACTGCCCGAGCCTGCGTATTCAAGAAGGACCACAATCGCATAGTTTTTGTATATCCCTGCGAACCATGAATGGGCCCCTGATGATGATGAGTTAGTCTGGGCTGAGGAGGTTTTTCCCATTGCATCAAGATGGGAAAGCGAGTGTGCAGTGCCGTATGATTCCTTGCATACAGCCTGCATACCCTTTTTTATGTGCCCAATGTTTTCACTTGATATTTCAACTCGCAGACTCGCTATATCATCTTTCTTTATGATGTGAGGTTTTACACAGATCCCGTCATTAGCAATGATTGAGAAAGACTTGGCTACCTGAATTGGGGTAACAAGAAAATCAGCCTGGCCGATGGCAAACGAGATCGAGTTAGTGAGAATAGCCGAGTCCCTTGGAAGCCTGCCCGCCGATTCAAATCCTAGCCCGATCCCAGTCTTTTCGCCAAAGCCCATCTTAAGGGCCCATTTTTTCAGGAGCCCCATACCGAGATCCTGTCCAAGCCTGTAAAAGAATATATTGCATGATCGCGCCGTTGCGCCGGTTAGATCAAGATGTCCATGAGCTGCCTTGTGCTGACGATATATCCAGCACCTGAATGCATCATCTCGACTAAAATATTTGCCCTTGCACTCAATCGTCCGGGATGGAACAAGCATCTGCTCTTCCAAGGCAGCAAGTGCAGTTATGATTTTAAATATCGACCCGAGCTGATATTCACCCCTAGTGGCCCGATTCAAGAGCGGTTTTGACTCTTGATTCAGGTAATCCTGAATCAACTCTGATTTTGCAGGTGGGACAAAATGGTTGGGATCAAATGAAGGTTTATTGACAATGGCTACTATCTCGCCTGACTTGGTATCTAGGACTACAACACAGCCGTTCTGTGTCTGTCTGTCCAAGATTCCTTCTACCTTCTTTTGAATATCTATATCGATTGTTAATTGAACGTCCTCACCGGCCTCGGGATCCTTTAGGGAAATATCTCTTTTTTCCCCTGTTGACGTGTCACGTTCGAGCACCGCTATACCCGGGCTTGACCGAAGTGTCTGGTCAAATTCACGTTCAATTCCCATCTTTCCCACAACACTCTCCTTCAACTCTGGTCTTGAGCGAAGGATTGCCTGAAGGTGCTCTGGGATTGATTCATCCTCAAGCACCTTTAAAAATTCATTTTCCGTGGGTTTGCCAATATACCCTATTACATGAGATCCAATCTTTCCATATGGATAGCTCCTTCTCATCGATTCGCGCACAATAAGACCTTTGAACCTATTTGAATCGATCTCTATCTTCATAGCCGTTTCAAACGAGAGGTTTCTCTTGAGAAGCTGAGGCACACGGCGCTCAGAAAGCCACAGTTTCCTATTATCGAGCCTCTGGTTTATTTTGTCATAAAGAGTGAGGAGTGCATCGTCAATATCCATGATCTCACGGAGCGCAATGATCACTGTGGGATCCTTGTCAAACTCATTGGGTATCATGTAGAGGTCAAAGCTTCTCTCGTCATGCGCAAGCACCTTTCCGTTTCTATCGATGATTTTTGCTCGCGGGATCGTAACAATAGAGATATAGGATGTCTTTGCCCTGAGTGGCATTGGATCCTGAGCCTGAAGATATAGTGTCCTCATGGACACTATGACAAGGCCCAGAAGTATCAAGATTGCAACTTGTAGCCTGCGATCATGCATAATTTGACCACCACAAACACGAAAAGCGCTATCCAGGTTGAGTAGATCGAATTAACGACTGCAATGTGCAAAATCTTTTCATATCCAGCGCCTACCAGAATGCCTGAGAGCGTGCTTGAAAGAGCGGTTAGAACAAATATCAAGACCGGAAAGAATAGGATATTGTCGAGGAACAAGATCTGCCTTGCCTTGGTGAGTAAAAGAGCCAAAAGCACATAAAGGAGTACATGAAAACCAAGCGGACCTGAGCATGTAATGTCCTTCAGCAGACCGCATGTAGCCGAAAAATAGAGCGCATCTTTTTTCCCGAGGACAACAAATGCTGCAACAGCGATTAGAAATAGATCGGGGTTCACACCAGATGGTGTAAAGTTCGAGACCTCCGCAGCAAAAATAACTACAAGTATTGGTATCATGGCTTGAGCACAAAAACATATTCAAGGGTGGCGGGGTTCACAACAGGATCGACGCCGATATTAAGATAAGAGTTTCGAAGTTTTTTAATGACTGTTATCTTTCCTATTACAAGTCCTTTAGGTGTATTGTTTTCAGGGTCCTCTGTGGTAAGGATATAATGACCCGCCTCTACTTCTTCCGGGTTTGAGACCCACTTTAATTTGATTGCTGTGACATCTCCCATGGCCACTCCAACCTGTCTGGGCCTTGGTTCTGAATCATATTGATTGTCGATAACAAATGCCCCAACCTTAAGCCGGGGATCTGTCGTGAGCATTACCCGTGATGTCCATGGAGAGACTGAGATTATCCTCCCAATTAGTATGTTGTTAAACACAACAGCAAGACCTGTAACGAGTCCGTGATTCTGACCCTTGGCGATGATGATTGTGCTGTCAAATCGCTCCGGGTTGGGTCGAAGAACAACATCTGCCATCAATAGTTTGTACTTTTTCTTGGTTTCATTAAATTCGAGGTTTTTTACGGCCCGCAGTCTCTCTCTAAGTGACTCGGCCTCCTGCATGAGGTCTAGCAGCCTTGCCCTAAGCTCTTCATCTGGTTGACGTTCAATCTGCTCCTTTTGCTGGTGAAATAGCGTCTTGATTTGACCCAGTCCCCCCATAATACCCAGCCTAACTGTATCAGAG
>SBBU01000320.1 GCA_005239585.1 Planctomycetaceae bacterium | reverse complement strand
GTAATTGTTCAAAAATGTGTGGGAAAAGTTTTAAAATCCATTTCTCGAGCGTAAATCTTCATTTTATAAGCTCGAGCACAGATCTTTTAACAATTACTGTTACCAGCGCTATTTTATCTAGGCGTTAAAACTGGCTGAAATATGCCTTTCTAATGGTTTTAAATAGGATTCTATTATAGGGTAGAGTCTTTTTTCAAAGTGTCAGTCTTTGTGAAGATGTCTAATTGTGGTTATAAATCTGGGATTAAATTCGTTTAAATTTGAATTACACAGGGTTTTTTAGCCTATCTGGCATTTTAATTGCTCACTCTTCAATGCTAGTGAGACGATTCTTTAATATTTTGAGGTTTAGACACAACAATAGTGGGTACGCAGTCAGTATATATCCAACTAGAGGAGACAAAGAACTTCAGTTTGCGATCTTTTTCTTGTTTATTGTTCTTGTCAGCATAGCGACATATTATCTGACATTTGAAATTTCGACCATGGTAAACTCTGCGGTAGAGTCGTTTAGTGCAAGTACATTGAAAAATGGGGTTGATACACAGAATATCCCCAAGCAGCAAGATGTAAATCAGGTCATAAATGAGATTATAGAAGTGAATCTCAAACAGAGCGATGGCAAAACAATCAAGTACAGAATAAGATCCGAC
This sequence comes from Planctomycetaceae bacterium, assembly GCA_005239585.1. Next base: position 9,057 of record SBBU01000320.1, on the reverse strand, counting down.
ACATTAAAACGCGGTTCAAAATAGTTTTGCAATAGTATAGGCTAACTGAAAGTACTGGAGCGGGGTATGCCTCCTCCCGCTCCGGTAACCTATACCAACTCTTTAAATCCACCATACTTTTCATTTGTTGTTCACTTGGTCATATGAACAGGAAAGCTATAGCGTTCTTCCCATGAGAATTATGGATCTGTTTGATTTTTTGTAATCATACGTAAGAATATGCTCTATCGTGACAAATCCTAGGTACAAGTTTGACGAGGTATAAGACCATGAAATATGTAATGATTGGATTAATGACACTCGCAGCATTGAGTGCATACATTAGCGGGCAACCAAAACAGGATCAAGACCAAGACCGCAAGGCCAAGATCTCCAAGGCATTAAAGGATCTCAAGGACAAGGATGCAAAGGTAAGAGCTTATGCGGCCAAGGCATTGGAGGAATTGAATGCAAAAGAGCATGCAAAGGAAGTTACAGAGTTGTTAAAGGATAAGGAGGCGGAGGTGAGGGGGTTTGCTGCGGAGGCGTTGGGGTATATGAAGGCGAAGGAGTATGCAAAGGAGGTTGCAGAGTTGTTGAAGGATAAGGAGGCAAGTGTGAGAGCGTCTGCTGCGATGGCGTTGTGGCAGATGGAGGTGAAGGAGTATGCAAAGGAAGTTGCAGAGTTGTTGAAGGATAAGGAGGCAAGTGTGAGAGCGTCTGCTGCGATAGCGTTGGGATTTATGAAGGCGAAGGAGTATGCAAAGGAGGTTGCAGAGTTGTTGAAGGATGAGGACGAGTTTGTGAGAGCGTCTGCTGTGGTGGTGTTGTGGCGCATGGAGACGAAGGAGTATGCAAAGCAAATTGCAGAGTTGTTGAAGGATAAGGAGGCGAGTGTGAGAAGGTCTGCTGCGGTGGTGTTGTGGCGCATGGAGGCGAAGGAGTATGCAAAACAAGTTGTAGAGTTGTTAAAGGATGAGGATGGGGGGGTAAGGGGAACTTCGGCATGGGCGCTGGGCAGGCTGGTCACGGCAGAAGAGGCCAAGGCAAATGGCTTTGACAAGGCCGTCGCACAACTCTTGGGAGATGAGGCCGAGTGTTCTATTTACGACGAATCAAAGAAAGACTATGCGAAAACCACGGTTGGCACCGTCGCAGCCGATGTGCTAAAGGGCTGGGGCTGCGACCGGGAAAAAAAGTAGCTTTTTGTGGGGTGATATGGGGCCCCTAAAACCAGCTGCCAGACTACAGAAAATTTTGGAAAACGCGTTTTCCAAAATTTTGACGATCAAAAGGGGCTCTCTGTTTTGAATTTTGAACTTGCGCGCGTTATGGATATATTCTGTTCCAGTCCGCATCGGTTAAAAATCTTGACCACCTGTAAGGTATTCTCGCTGACTCTTGCCCTATGTTTCATGTTTGGATTTTCGATAGGTGTTCAAGATGAGATAGAGGTTCCAGATGGATATGAGGCAGTGGTCTTGTTGGAGAATGTCCCCGGGGTTGCGTCGGTCAAGCTTACTCCTGATGGCAGATTGACGGTTGGTTTGTCCCAGCGTGTTATAACAGTTCGTACTGATGGAACTGACGTTCAGACGATTGCCTTGGGTGACTTTTGGGCATTTGACACATCATACGGGTTGGATGGCAAGCTATTCATTGCCGATCCGATTTGGAGAGAGACTAATGGCGCAAGATTATGGGCGGTTCTGCCCGGGACGTTACAGCCCGTTAAATGGCTCTGGCATTTTTCATACGTAATGGGTGTCTGTACATTACCTGATGGGAATCTTGTTGTTATCGATCCGGGTTGGATAAGAAACAGCGATGGAATGATAAAACTTGCACCACCTGACGTGCAGGGGCTCATGCGGGAGGATCTGGAGGATTTCGTCAAGACCAGCACAATCAATCCAGTAAAACCTAGGGTCGGACCTGACGGCTTGGTCTATTTTCTGGACAGGGGTTTTCTCTACAATCCGCCATCTATTGCCTTTACACCACTCAATGTAGGGACGCTCTACAAGGTTCTGCCGGGAACTAGGGAGGCCCTGCCTGTTATAAGCGGATTGAATGATCCTATTGACTTTGCCTTTTATCCAGACGGAGATGTTTTGATCTTGGATGACGATATTACAAATCCGAGGCGAATGGCGATTTATAAATGCGACTTGAAGACGGGTGTCAAGACCGTTTGGGCAAGAAATTTTGGGTACTCTCACGGGATCGAGTCAGATAAATCTGGCAATGTTTACATTGCAGATAGTGAAGCTAACAGGGTCTACAAGATTAAAAGAAAATATTGCATTTTTGACGCCTCTTCGATGTTTGGCATAGAAAAACTGCAAATTTCTGGCAGCTCACAAGTCGAATCAGACCGGCTTGTAGGCAGCAACTCTTATGTGGAATTAGGAGGCTCGGCAGATGTAAAGGGTAACATTTATTCAGGAGGTCAGATAGTATTTACAGGCAATGGAGCAAAGTTGACGGGATCAGCCAATCAGTATTCTCCTGTCTTGGAATTTCCTGATTTAAATGGCTTGATAACAGGGGTAGGGCAGGGGAATGATAATTACAGAATCGGGCTGACAAGCCAAGGCACCAACCCGCTTAACGGCTCTGCTTTTGAGCTGAGAAATAGCGAGCAAATTACGCTTACTGCCGGCAACTATTTCTTTTCATCTCTTAAAATGTCAGGGATTTCAAGACTATATGCATCTGGTGACGTCAGAATATTTATTACAGGTTTGTTATCTGTAGAAGACTCGGCTCTTTTAAATTTTTCCAATGACCCGTGTAACGTCATCATTGTTTCCAACGGTAACGTTACCCTGGGAGGGAATGCTGCAATCGCTGCCTTGATCTATGCGCGAAATGGCGAGGCCTTGGTCTCTGGTAATTCCTCATTAAAAGGGGGCTTGATCGCTCAAAAAGTTCTATTGAGTGGAAGGTCTTCTGTCCTGACTCATACCTGTGCCAAATCGATTTGTTTTTAACCTGAAAATTAGGATATTAAAAAAAAAGATATTCAGAGCATATTTGTTCTTGTAGAATAATACAATCAAGGTGGTGATTTTCTTGGCAAAATGCTAGAATTTTTAGGTCAAAGTTATGGAGTATTACCCCTATGCTTTCGCAATAAAAACATAGTTCAAATAATTGCTATACTTGCGTTAGCAGGATGCGCATTAGAGTGAGAGGAATTTACTCAGTTGACACAGTACCCTTTTTCTCCTCGAGGGCGGCATGGAGTGTATGCCATGCAAGGGTTGCGCATTTGACACGGATAGGAAATTCACTTACTCCTGAAAAGACGGCTAGTTTCCCAAGTTCAGCTGGATCAAGATTAACAGCCTGACCTGTAACCATCTGGTGAAATTTATCAAACAGGGACTGCGTATCTATGGTTGTTTTTCCTTTGATGGAATCGGTCATTAGTGATGCGGAGGCCTGAGATATAGCACAGCCAGTCCCTTGAAATGCGATATCTTTTATCGTTTCGTTCTCGAGATTTAGATAGATTGTCACGCGGTCGCCGCAGAGTGGGTTGAAACCATCGGCCATCCTGTTAGCAGTATCGATCTTGTGAAAATTGTGTGGCGACTTGTAATGGTCAAGAATAAGTTCCTGATAAAGTTCGTTGAGATCAGACATTCTAGTCCCCTCGATATCGCTTCAAGACAAGTTCCTCAAGCTTATTTCTAATCTGCTCTACTGACATTTTGCGTATCATTTCTGTTGTAAAGGCGTAGATCAAGAGTCTTCGGGCTTCTTCCCGGTCGAGTCCTCTGGATTTTAGGTAGAACATCATATCTTGGGATATCTGGCCGATTGTTGCGCCATGCTTGCATTTCACATCGTTGGCAAAGATTTCGAGCACTGGTTTTGTGTTTACAAGGGCTCCCTCTGATAGCATTAGGTTTTTGTTTGTCTGCATCGCATCTGTTTTTTGCGCGTCAGGTCTTACGATGATCTTTCCGTTAAAAACTGCCCTTGATTTCCCATCAAGAACTCCTTTGTAGAGTTCACGGCTTGCGCAGTGTGGCTTGGCGTGATCTATAGTGGTGTGGTTATCTACGTGCTGTGCTCCGGTCAGCAAGTATAGCCCGTTGAGTGTGCATCCTGCACCTTCTTCTGATAGAACAGAGGTGAGGTCGTTTCTGATTATGGCACCACTTGCAGAAATGGTGTGGGATGTAAAATTGCTGCTCCGTTTTTGCTGTGCGTGTATATTGGCAACGTGAAAGGCCTCCTGACTTTCATTTTCAAACTTGTAGCTCTCCAAAGATGAATTTTCACCGAGGAATATCTCAGTCACACTGTTAGTAAAGTAAAGCCCGCACCCAGCTCTTCCAGACGGGGCTTTTTTTAGTGCGTGGTAAACTTGATCTTGCACACCTACATAGCTTTGGACAATTGTTGCCTTTGAATCCTGCCCTGCAATGATCAGGATTCTTGGGTGCGAGATTGTAGGATGACCATTTGAATTCGATATGAATACAATATGGATCGGTTGTTCTATAACTTGTCCCTTTGGAAGGTGTATGAATGCGCCATCTGTGAAAAAGGCAGAATTAAGTGCAGCAAACGAGTTGCCTTGAGTTTTATCAAGGTATGGTTCTAATCTTGCCGGTTCTTTATCGATTGTGAGGGCTAGGCTTTTTGCCTCTATGGCCTCGTTAATTGTTGATAATTTTTGTGAAAAGCAGCCATTTACAAATACCAGACGGGTGGAAAATGATGTCCCAAGCCAGTCGACTTGCGCTTGTAGAGAGTCAGACTCTCCTCCTTCAGGAGATTTAAAAATCTTCTCAACTATGGGGCCAAGGTCAGTAAATCTCCAATCTTCATCTCTATCTGTAGGAAATCCAGTCTCCTGAAACCTTGAAATAGCCAACTTGCGGAGGTTTTTAAACCACGAGGGCTTGCCTCCTGTTAATTCCTTCTCCAGTCTTGTAAAGTCCTGGATATATGTATCTCTGGTATCCACAAGTTCAATCATTATTTCTTTACTTCTTGCTCAATCCAGCCGTATCCCTTTTGCTCAAGTTCGAGGGCAAGGTCCTTTCCCCCGGACTTGGCCATGCGACCATCTACCAAGACATGGACATAGTCAGGTGTTACGTAGTTCAGCAATCGTTGATAGTGTGTTACTATTATCATAGCTCTCTCCTTTTTCCTGAGTGCATTAATCCCGCGTGCTACGATTTGAAGGGCATCGATATCGAGTCCCGAGTCAGTTTCATCCATTACGCAGAGTCGAGGATCAAGCATAGCCATCTGGAGTATTTCGTTGCGTTTCTTTTCACCGCCGGAAAATCCTTCATTGACTGGCCGATTTAGGAGCTCTTTATCGAGCTCCAGTAGTTTTGCTTTTTCTTTGATCAGGTTCAAAAAATCTACGGCGTCCAGCTCCGGTATACCTCTGGATTTTCGGATTGAATTTAACGCGGATTTTAGAAAATACGCGTTGCTTACACCGGGGATCTCAACTGGATATTGAAGCGCTAGAAAGAGACCGCGTCTCGCCCTCTCCTCAGGAACCATTTTCAGGAGGTCTTGACCGTCATAAAGTACCTCACCTGAGGTTGCTGTGAATCCGTCGCGTCCTGCGAGTATGTGGGCAAGCGTGCTTTTTCCAGATGCGTTTGGTCCCATGATTGCGTGGACTTCGCCTGCATTTACCTTGAGATTAATTCCCTTGAGGATTTCTTTATCGCCTGCCTTTGCATAGAGATTTTTGATTTCAAGCATCATTTACCTCGGTGTGGTTTTCAACTGATCTGGTTACCTTCCTTCGACTGCATTAGCCAACGCTGCCTTCAAGGCTCACTGAAAGAAGTTTCTGTGCCTCAAGTGCAAATTCCATGGGTAGTTCTTTAAATACCTGTTTGCAAAAGCCGCTGACAATCATAGAGACAGCATCCTCTGTGGAGATCCCGCGCTGTCTGCAGTAGAAGAGCTGATCCTCGCCGATCTTTGATGTTGATGCCTCATGTTCCACCTGTGCAGTCGTGTTATTCACCTCGAGCCTTGGGAAGGTATGGGCGCCGCAGAGATCGCCTAAAAGCAGGGAATCACACTGCGAGTAATTGCGTGCGCTTGCAGCGCTCTTTAGTATCTGCACTAGCCCGCGATAGGAATTTTGGCCGTGCCCGGCAGATATTCCCTTTGAAATAATTGTGCTCCTTGTGTTCTTGCCGACATGAATCATCTTCGTGCCTGTATCTGCCTGCTGATAGTTATTGGTTAATGCAACAGAATAAAATTCGCCGATAGAATTATCCCCCTGCAGCATGACGCTTGGGTATTTCCACGTAATAGCCGAGCCTGTTTCAACTTGTGTCCAGGAGATTTTGGAGTTTATACCCTTGCATCTCCCGCGCTTTGTTACGAAATTAAAGATTCCGCCTAGGCCGTTTTTATCACCGGGATACCAGTTCTGAATTGTAGAGTACTTGATCTGAGCGTTATCATGTGCATAGAGTTCAACTACAGCTGCATGTAGTTGATTCGTGTCTCGAATCGGAGCTGTACACCCTTCGAGGTAACTGACATAAGCACCTTCCTCTGCGATGATAAGTGTTCGTTCAAATTGTCCCGTGTCCTGGGCATTGATGCGAAAGTAAGTAGAGAGCTCCATCGGACACCTGACGCCTTTTGGTACATAGACAAAAGACCCGTCGCTAAAGACTGCAGAATTTAGCGTCGCGAAGAAATTGTCTGTGTACGGCACTACTGAGCCAAGGTATTTCTTCACGAGGTCGGGGTGTTTTTGAATGGCTTCGCTGAATGGACAAAAGATGATACCGAGCTCTTCCAGTTTTTTCTGATAGGTAGTTGCCACCGAGACACTGTCCATGACAGCGTCTACTGCCACACCTGTTAGCATTTCTTGTTCTCTTAGCGGTATTCCAAGTTTATCAAAGGTCCTGCGTATCTCTGGATCGACCTCCTCCAGACTCTTTGGTTTTTCTTTGGTCTTGGGGGCAGAGTAGTAGATGATGTTTTGATAATCAATTGGTGGATACTTTACATTTTGCCATGTAGGTTCCTTCATAGTGAGCCAGTGGCGGTATGATTTTAGGCGCCACTCTGTCATCCAATCTGGTTCATTCTTTTTGGCTGAGATCAGGCGGATGATATCTTCGTTCAGCCCGCGAGGGGCGGTATCTGACTCGATGTTGGAGACAAAGCCATACTTGTATTCGCGGGTGGCTAGGTCTTCTATTGCTTTATTTGTAGACATCTTTTCCTTATCTTGGTTTTGTAAAGCCTTCCCACGCCTTGGCATCGCTTTTTTCAGGGAAAAAATTCTTGTTTACGTCAACATAGAATTTCCATTTCTCAGGGACTTCATCTACGGTGAAAATTGCATCAACAGGGCAGGGCTCTACGCATGCCCCGCAGTCGATGCATTCATCCGGGTGGATATAGAGCATTACCTCTCCTTCATATATGCAATCTACGGGGCAGGCCGGTACGCAGGCCTTGTCTTTTGTCCCGATGCACGGATCAACTATCACGTACGCCATGGTTACGCTCCGCAAAATGGTTGCTTAATTGGGCTACCGCCAGTCCAAGCTCATCTAGGGTGGCAGGTTGCCCTGAGCTATGTTACGCAATTATAATACCATCTAAAGAGTTCCTAATCCAGCAGGGACTGATTTAATTGCCCTAAAAGAGATATTTTTTCAAGTTACTCTATAAAGACAGAATTTAGGCCAAATACTACCAAAATTTTGATGCCTCATCGAAACTTTCGTTGTGCTGATGTTTCAAGGGGTGCACTGTTTGATTCATACCACGGGTAAATTACAAAGGCAGGAGTGCTCCTGACTGTAGTTATGGCCAGCGATACATGAGGGTAGTTTCAAAACGTGCAGCGCTGCACGTTTTGCTCCCACACTGCAAAACGTGCAATGAGCCCAGTTCGGATGCATCAATTGGTTGGGGCAAGTGGCTGTTTTAAGATCGGTGGTTGCTTATGCAATTCATGTTTGGTAAGTGGGCGGTCAAACTGTGCTGTGCCAAGTGGAAATATAACTTTCATAAAATAACCTGTATTCTACTCGTTACATTCAATGATATTACCTCCATCTTGAGCATTTACATAGCAGCATGTCGAAGGGCGAGTCCCATGAAGAAGCACGTGGTAGCCGAAAGGATTGACTCCATATTTGGATCGATATATCATTGGTTTTATGCCATATCTTAGGATGAAGACAGGTGCAGACAGGGGAAAGCTGTACGAAATCAAAGACAAGCCTGTTACGATAGGGCGGGATCGTTCTCAAACCATTCAGATACTCGATCAGGGGGTATCCCGACAGCATGCAACGATTTTCAAGATTGGGGAACTATTCATCGTGCGAGATGAGGGTGCGACAAATGGGACTTTTGTAAACAATGTGAAGATTCAGGAAGAGGTATTAAAAAATTCTGATGAGGTTTTGATCGGATCTACAATTCTTATGTTCGAAGAAAGAGTCTCTACGTCAAGGCTGGACAAGTTGGAAGAACAACTTGAATCTGGAAAAAACTCTCTTGGTACCACAACTATTGAGATCGTTATTGACAAAACCAAAGAGATACCGGCGGTTGGCAGAGAGATTGAATCAAAGAATCTGTTAGCCTTTTATGAAACTGGAAAAATAATCTTTAAAGAAAAAGACCCTGAGACGATCCTTCTCAAAGTATCTGATTTTATCTATAAAGCTGTCAAGGCAGACCATGTATATTTACTTGCGGTCGATGAGCAAACGCACAAATTTCATGCCAAAATTGCTATCCCTGATTCAAAGGATCTAAAGGTCAGCAGAACTATTATTCAACATGTTACAAATTCAAAGAGACCTCTCTTAACCACGGATGCTACGATGGATCAGAGGTTTACTTTTTCTGAGAGCGTTATCTTGAGGAAAATAAAGTCAGTGATCTGTGCGCCTATATTGTCTGGTGACAGTACCGTGGGGCTTTGGTACTTCCATTCAAATGGAGATCGGGGGACATTTACTGCGGAGGACTTGGAACTTGTTGCGGGTTGTGTCATTCAGGTTGGAACTGCCTTGGCGAGCC
>SBBU01000102.1 GCA_005239585.1 Planctomycetaceae bacterium | reverse complement strand
CCACCGAAAATATGGGAAAATATACGCAAAAGATACAAAACATTCTTGGTAATGACGTAGATCTTGTCGTGTATAATGGTGGTGACTATTGGCAGTTAGGAGCATGTGCTAGCAGAACCTCAAATTTAACCCAATTCAAGCTGGCATCCAGATGCAAGTAACCGGACACGGTTATTGCACAACTGGTTTCAAAGCAACTTACAACGGTAAAAGTGGGTTTGTTGCTGCTGGTCACTGTGCTAATGGTCAAACTGGAAATAACGTAGGTCAGGCAACTATTTCTACAGTAATTGGTAAAGTAGAAAAAGAGACTTACGATCTGGGCTCATCATCTGAAGATTGTGATTGTTCTTTCATATCAAGCACAACCCCCGTAGACAAGATAGTATTTGGAATATCTAGTCAATACTATCCACATTACGCAAGAACTGCAGCAGTAAATGACTATGTGAAGATGTCAGGCAAAACTTCCGGCATCACAACTGGTACTGTCTCATCCACAAATGGAAGTATCACGGTTGCTGATGGTACAACACTAACACAGGTTGTCATAGCATCTTACTTGTCAACTGGTGGAGATAGCGGTGGCCCTGTAATGGATGCTTTCAGTGCAACTCCGGGATTCTTAGGAACCAATGTTGCCTATAACAGCGGAACAGGTCAATCAGCATATGTGAAATACTCAAAGTTTGAATCCTATTTCACTGGAATATCGTGGGGGTTCTAACCTTTTTTCTTTTTTTGCCTCCAAAATACGCCTCATCAGCCTCGATCTGACTGAGAATCTTACCATGTTGTCCTCTCAGCAGTTGGAGAACCGACGGCTTCCTAGACGTTATACGAAATCTTTTCCCTAGCGCAAGCTAGATCCATACCAGTGTATGGCCTGAGAGTCGATGGTTTACTGCCCTAGTATAATACCACAAAGGCGACCCCTAGACTGACTCGGAGTGAGCGGAAAACAACCGTCTTTTCTAATTTTGTATAATTTATGTACCGAATCTATATATACATTCGGTATACTCAGTATACATAGTAAACGTGGTATACCATGCTCTATGAACAATTGAGGTATGCAGAGGTAATCAGGAAGTTGTACAAGCTAAGGCACCTTCTGGTTCACAAAGCCCATCCTGACATAGGATCCAGAGTGGGATATACAAAGTACAGCAAGCAGTTCTATCGCATTACGAAAAAGCTTGTGAAAGAAGGAATCCTTGACAAAGAAGGCAGGTTCGTTGAAAATCTTCTCAATCTCTGGTTGGTGGAGCTACCCATTAACGCAACCGACAAGCAGATAGAAATTCTTGGAAATCGCATTCCATATACTGTGTTTTTGTCGCTCTGCCTTGATTCTCCAAAAAAATCGGGCGAGTTATCAAAAGAGCTTAATCTTAACAGAATGTCTACCTATATTGCCATCGAGAAATTGAAAAAAGCCGAATTGATAAGATTGGAAGATTCTGTGCTTGTTACTGAGGGGGGAGGAGTACACCGCTGGCTGCTCAGATATCTGGATTTGTGCAAAACCTATTCTGATACAACAGATGACATTTCTCCGCTGTTCAATACAATCCCAGCTTATATCGGAGGAAAGCAGGCATATTACATGGCAAACTATGAGCCAGGGAGACCTGTCGGGCCGTCCGACATGTCAATAATCACATTCAAACCATTTATGAGATTCTGGGAATCGGCGATAAAAGAAGTGGGGTATTTCAAAGATTATCCAAAAAGCGTCGAAATCGCCATTGCAAAGCCCAAAGATAGCGTAGTGTGGATAGACATGCTGCCGTATAAGAAAACGAGGAAGATCTAGATGGGAACTTTCTTCTACATAGATGACAAACTGATAAACTTCAACGATCCGGCGTCGATGGTAAAGGACGAATACAGGAAGTATTTTGCAAGAAAGGAACTCGCACCATTTATCCTTTCAGAAATCTGCGCACTTGACATGCTTTATGTTGTGCAGGAAATGAACAATGGGTTCTACAAGGACAGGCTCGTCCTGAAGGGCGGATTTTCCGTGCGTAATCACGTCCCGTTAATAGACCATAGGTTCTCTTTTGATGCGGATTTCAACGCAAACACCCTGAAGGACTTTACATACGGCGACGTTTCCGGCATAAGATCGGATATGATAAAGTACGGCGGCCAGAGACGCTGCGATACCAAAACAAAGGAGACCAAGGATGATTCCAGACTGTATTTCCTTGAGGTCGGTTATTGGGATACTCTGAGAAAAGCAGGCCACAGGATTATAGAACATCCTAAAATCGAGATATGCAAACAGTGCAGAGTTTTCACCAAGACGGTGACAAATCCAATCAACACAATAATTGATCTTGGAATCCTTGGTTTGAGGCCTCCTGTGGTAACACACGTCGGGATCGAAGAGCAGTTTGCAACAAAGCTTTTCATCATAGGTTCCAGCGGAAGGCAGAGAAACCACTTTGATGCTTATGATGCAATGAGAATCGTGAGGAACAACAAAATCGACTGGAAACTTGCAAAAAAGGTCTTTGACATAATGTCAGAAAGACACAAGGTGAAGAGTTCTGATCACATAAAGGAGTGTCACCACCAGCTAGATGCAATGCTGAAGAATGAAGGAAAGAGAGAGAATCTGGAGAACACCGTATTCAGGAAAGACTCATTTGATTACGATGAGATGGTCAAAGAAGTAAAAGCGATGTATGCTTTCAAATAGTAAATATTCTTAATTTGGCCGCAATCACTTTGCCGTCCCTTGTTATGGGTTCTAGATGCTTTACGGATATGCCTTCTAGAGCTCCCAGCCTTATTCCGGAGCTGATGAGCAAAAGCAGTATTGCCTTTCCTCTCATGTCACAAAAGTCATAGATCTTTCTCAGCTCATCCATCGTGGGAGCGCGATCGTTTGCGAATCTCTTGGGACTGGGAAGGAACCATCTGATCTTCTTCCAGTTGATGTTGTTTACGTCGTTGATCTCAAGGAGTGTTCTCAGAGGCTTTATCCTGTTTATTAGCGTGTTTGCCGAGAGTTTCCTGAGAGGATCCTTTTCGTAGAGTCGTTCCTTGTCCTTTATTGCGTATTGTATCAGTATGCTTTCCGCTTTTGTCGGATTTTCCCTTGCCAGCGCGACAAACTCGTCACAGTTCATCCTGGCATAGATCAGGAAGTTGCATACGCGTTTTTCGTATGAATAGTACGTATGTGGGCTTCTTATGGCCGCCTTGTACAATTCTATGCACTTTCCCTTCAGTACGCTTCTGTCCAATGGTCTGTTATGGGGCTGCCTGTTTATGTCATTGAATTTGGAGCCTTCTATGATCTCCACAGGCGCGCTTGAGACCTCCAAGCCCGCCTTCTCTATCTGTACGAAACCTGTCTTTTGACGATGACTTTTTGATTTGGCAGTACACCGACATAACGCCAACCACCCAACGATATGCTGCTCTGTCTCATCTGTTGTGACGGCCCGCCGCTCGATCCTGTTTTCCTATTCGGGTTCAGAATCTGTTATTTCATTGTATTCGTAACGATCTCTAGAACTTTTTGTGAAACCGAATCGAAATCTGGTGGATCATTTGGTAAAAGCGGTCGCAAATCGTTTATCCAATCGTTTCTCTTTTCTGCGACTCCGTCTCTGAATTTATCGATATCAAACTCATCCCCGTAAACCGTTTTTATCTTGGTTCGAATCATATCCGGATTCAGCTTCACGCCGTGATCGTTTAGGTACCAGACGTCATGCAGGTGCCTTGGGTGCTTCGTATAGAGTATGGCCCTTATCTTCTCAGCCATGATCTCCTCTAAAGACATGACAGGAACTTTGAAGACATCAGAAAAGGCATTATAAAAATGGAGAACAGGCTTAATTTCAGAGCCAACGAGGACATCCTCACGCAGACTCAAATCTACCCTTAAACTAGTTGTCCTCCCATTAAACTGCAAATATTTGAGGGTTGGGCATAATTCCCTGCCTAATTTTGATCATCGTACCAAATCAATTTGATGGAAAATACTAAGGCTCTCCTCTCT
>SBBU01000153.1 GCA_005239585.1 Planctomycetaceae bacterium | reverse complement strand
TCTTTGGACTTTCTGAGCTCTATAATAAACTTTTCTTCAACGGCTGCTAAATATTTCTGAAGTGCCTCATTTTCCTGTGTGAAGAATATTGCCTTGTAGAGGGCGGCATTTTTCTCTGAAATGGCTTGGGTCAGTCTGGTTCTTAACTCTTCAACCTTATTAATTGCGTTTCTGAGGGTATCTCGTTCTAGATGAAGCTGTTGTAGTAGGACTTCAATATCGGAATTGATGCGATTGAATTCAATGGTCAGTTTATCAAGCTTTTGGTAGAGAGTTGCGATCTCGCTGTCTTTATTCCTCTCCTGCTGCTTGAGTAGACCTATCTCCTGATCCAGGGCTGCGATAGCCTGCTTTATCTGCTCTTTTTCTGCCTCGATTGCCTTGATCTCTTCCTTATAGCTTTTTTCCTGAGTGATCATATCACCAATCTTAGTCTGCATCTTTTTGGGCCAGTGTACACGTTCGGAAAACTTTACAGCTGTGACGCTTGTTAGAAGACATGCAAGCAGGAAAACAAGCAGCGTAAAGACCTTTGTGGTAAGTGTCATTCTCTTTCTCTCGTCTCCTACATTATGACGATGAATGTGAGCCATTTCTTGTTATCATATATCGCATAATGGCCTTAATTTTATAATACGTGCCAAGAGAAATAGGATGCAAATAACAGGGAACAAATCGCCCGTAATTTTATATAGGGAGAAAGTATTAGTCAAGGTAACACTCCCGTTAAGAAAGCCTTCTCTTTCCTTTCCCGGTATGGAGCTTTCAAGTGCCCCTGTTGGCGATATGAAACATGAAATCCCAGTATTAGTGCACCTTAGTATGGATATCCTTGACTCTACAGCCCTCAGTTTTATTATGTTAAGAATCTGATCAAGCTCGGCCGAGTCTTTGAACCAACCGTCGTTTGAGATATTGATAATAAATTTTGCACCTTTTAGAGAAGAATAGGAGACCATGCGAGGCATTATACCCTCGAAGCAGACAAGGCTTCCAAATGTTATCTCGTTTGTGCTGAGTACATGAATTTCTTTTGCGGCAGTAAAATCCGGGATATATTGAGCGTCTGATGATGCCTTGACTATTTGGCCTAAGAACGGTAATAGATCGGCGAATGGCACATATTCACCAAATGGGACAAGCTGTACCTTGCTGTACAAATCTACAACACCTACATCGTGGCTTACAAGAATTGCACTGTTATACCGCTCCTTGTTGGAAATGACCTCTGCTCCAATTAAAAAGTTTCTCTTGTGGTCCTTAGCCGGCTGTTCAATCTTTTTTGTATATTCATCATTTTGCACCATTGCATTTTTAAATGTTATTGGAAAGAGAAAGCCTGACTCTGGCCAGACAACCAAAGTTGCTCCCGGATGTGCTTTGACGGCCTTGGCTGTCAGCGCCATATGCTTCAGGTAAATGCCTTGAGGATCCATTCTTGCAATGATCTTCAGGTCCTGTGGTATGTTGGGTTGTATAAGGAGTACCTGAGGACCTTTAAAGGTTTGGATTGTACCCAGCCTTATTATGCCGTAAATTAAAATTAGTGCTATAACAACTGCTGGAATTTTCATAACTGATAAAGTTGACTGTGGCTTCAAGATAGAGCGTGCGATCGCGGAGTTTATCCAGACAATAATAAAACCTAAAAAGTAGGTGCCGAAGAGATCTGAAGCCTGGATAAATGGTGTAAAATTATGTTGCGTGTAGCCGACAAGAAACCATGGGAGACCTAGAATGGGCAGAGACCCGCGAACAAACTCGAAAAATGTCCATATGCAGGCAGTAGATAGAGCTGATGTTCCTAACCATCTGTAAACAATAGCGAATAGCAGGAAGAAAAGTCCTTTGTAAATTGCCAAGAGCATTGGGGCAAACCAGATGATGTGATAGAGCCAGAAAAATCCAGCAGCAAAGAAAAAATAGCCAGAGAGCCAAGTGAATAGCAGTCTTCTGAGTCGATTTGTTTCAAGTTCCAAATAGATTAAGAGCGGGACTAGACTGATCCAGGCGAGAGGCCATAGATCAAGAGGAGGGAAGGATAGCCACAGTAAAATCGCACTAAGGAATGGGAGCAAGGTGCGGAGATAAATGTTATCTCTAAAACTGTTTATCACTTTGTCTTTACCGATGGAAATTCGACTTCGATTATGGAATGCATGCCACCCCTAGTATTAAATTCACCAGTGACCTTTGCCCACTTTGGTTTGGTTGCTTTAACAATGTCTGCGAGCATCCTGTTCACGGCATTTTCATAAAATATACCAATGTTTCTATAGGCAAGGATGTAGTATTTTAGTGATTTGAGTTCCAAACAGTGTCGATCCGGGATGTATTTTATTGTTATTGTACCGAAATCGGGAAGTTTAGTCCTGGGACAGACAGACGTATATTCAGGGATAACTATAGTGATTGTGTAATCCTTGTTTTGGTTTTCCCAGACTTCGATAGGCGGTAATTTTATATCGAGACCAGCCCTTTCACCAGAATCTTTTTTCATATTCTGATTACATCTACAACGGTTCCCGTTTTCGGCATACTATCTATCGGGATAATTACCATCCCATTAGCTCTCGACACTGCAAACAGATCCCCAGATCCATTAAAGCGGACCTTTTCTGCTATTTGTTTCTCATCTGATGATTTAAGCTGAATAGGGATATACTGTATTCTGTCAGAAGATTTCTTCATATCCCAGCCCATTATTGCTTTTTCGACCTGTCTAAGCGGGTCTTTTCCCATGGTTTTTAGCAAAAAGGGTTTCACGAAGATTTCAAATGTTACAAAGCTTGATACAGGATTTCCAGGCAAACCGAAGATTCTCCTTTGTTCTCTCTTACCATAAAAGAAGGGCCTCCCCGGTTTAATATTTACTTCGTGGAATACATATTCTACACCAAGCTCATTTAATACCTTTATGACAAGGTCGTATTCACCCTTTGACACCCCGCCGGAGATGATCAGAATATCGTTATTTAACCCTGCTGATACTTTAGATAACAAGTCATTTCGATGATCTCGAGCGATTCCTAGGTATTGTGAATCAAGCCCGATCAACTGTAGTTGTGCCATGGTTTGATACGCATTGCTGTTCCTGATCTGAGCAGGCCCCGGAGTATGATCAGGCTCAACGAGCTCATTGCCTGTTGCAAGGACTGCTACTTGTGGTCTTTTAAACACGGTCAAAGAGTTTTTGCCGCATGTAGCTGCGACAGAGATGTCCTGTGGACGAAGTATCTGACCTTTTCTCAGCACCTCCTCTCCTTTTTTTATATCTTCACCTGCGAGGCATACATTCTGACACGGGTGATGGATATCTTGAACTGTAACAAAGCTGTTATCGCAAGTAACCTTTTCCAGAATTGCAACAGCGTCTGCATTTTCAGGGAGGGGAGCGCCTGTCATTATCTTGGCGCATGTTAGCGGTTCCAATTTTCTTTGCGGGAATTTGCCGGCTGGGATTTGCTCGATGATTTTCAACCTTGCCGGGAGATTTTGTGTATCAATAGATCTTATTGCATATCCATCCATTGCTGATTTGGTAAATGGGGGCATATTCATGGGGGAGGTTATGTCTTCTGCAAGGACACAATTTAATGCTTCTTGGAGTGATACATTGTCAATAGAGCGTTCAGGTACATCATTTAGGAGCCATTCAAGTGCCTTGTCTCTATCTATCACAGTTTATATTTCTGTATCTTGTATATAAGAGAACTCAGGCTCATTTTAAGCAGTGAAGCTGCTTTAGTTCTGTTGTTATTGGTTAATGCCAGTGCCTTTTGGATGTATTCTTTCTCTGTTTCCTGCAATTTTTGGTCAAGGTCGATGCCTTGAGCAAGTTGTATCTGCTCTAGTTTTTCTTGTTTAAGCTGTGGGATAAATGTCTCAAATAGTTCTTCTTTTGATATTATTTCGCCTTCCGATAGGGCAACAGCTCTTTGTATAAAGTTATCGAGTTCTCTGATAT
>SBBU01000182.1 GCA_005239585.1 Planctomycetaceae bacterium | reverse complement strand
AGTCTATCATACCCCCTCCATCTCCAATGCTTATTCTCAGATTATAGTGGAGGGCGGCCGACCGTCAAAAATTTACGGAGTGTCTGTTAAGCATCTTTTCTATCCCCTACCAATTCCCTCAACACACATGGGGATAGAGTCCTGTGGCAAAACGCTCAATGTTGAGCTTTTTCATGCAAGCGTAGACTTGCAGGGGTACACCCGAAGAAGACTAGTTAAGGCCTTACTACTGTACTGCTATGCTAACAGTGTTCGAAGCCTGCCCCTGATTCCAGCTCTTGACGCAGTAAAAGGCAGTTTATGATTTTTTGAGGTGAACCTGCTCTAGTTCAATTCTGATTCGCAGTTCCTTACGCTCGCGCGAAAGGTACTGTTCAATCAGCACGGGACCCACTCCGTCAGCGAAATACCAGTCTTCGTGAACCCAGCATTTTTTTGGTTCACGTATATCCCAATTTTCATCAAACTTGATTCGCAGCACCTTACCCTGATAAGCAGGCACAGAAACCTCAGACCATTCGAAGTTTAGCTCCCAAGTCCCACGGCTTTGATAGTCCTTGAGGTGATAAAAATCCTGCTTGATGAACCGATTATAATCCTTTACAGCGAAATATTTTTGTTCGCCTGTAAATCTATAGGGCACTGGCTGGTGACGCCTGAAAAGCACATAGCCGGGGTACTTGAGCGGATCGACACTCATGTAATGATAGCCTGTATTGAACTGGCCTGTGATCCTATCATAACGCATATCTCCCCATGCCCACAAAAGTTCATCCTCCCATCCGGGCATCTGCGAGAAAGGTATCACAAACCATCTCATGTTCTCTTTGCCTGGACCATCTAGGCCCGATGGATTCCAATATGTAAGGTCATTATTTTTCATGTGATGGACACAGACTCCTGGAAATCGATCCTCCGGCTCAACTCTAATGATTGTCTCTTGCTCTGGAGCATCTGACCTTCTAAAGATCCAGGTGTTTCCCAATTCAAGTGGCCAGAGATTAGTTGTATCCATGATTTCTGGCATTAATCTAATCTCACCTTGGACACAAAGTACATCTCTGGATCCTTACGTATTTCGATTGATTCTACCAGTGCAACGATACTGTAAAGTACTGTGGAATTAAACTTGTTTACACCATCAACTGAGACCTGCACATTCTTTTTAAGGTCCACTAATTTTTCATTTAGAAAAACTGTTAAACCACGAGTATTACCAGTCAGGCTGATCTTGTTCCCATCGATTTTTGCCTCGATTCTTGAAAGTTTTTTATCAACCGCATCATACTTGAGCCAATAGAAATGCCTCTTGTAAGGACGAAATGGCTCCCATATAACATGCTTTGGATAAGGATCGCGCTTTTTGTTATACATCCACTCCAGTATAGGTTTCATATCTGAAGCAGGATTATGGTGGTTAGCTTTTACCTCCTCATAAATAAATTCGTAAGGACCGTACTTCTTTTTCAGTTCCTTGAGGATTTTTTCGGCCTGGCGGTCCAAATCGGGGGAAACTACTTTGTCTTTGTCAGCATGCCAAAAATAAATAGGTGCATTCTTCAAATTTGGCATTACGCCATGTTCAAAACCACCGCCTGAGTTCGGATTAAGGGCCGCAAAGATATCCGCATAGTGACCTCCGATCGACCACGTACCGAATCCGCCCATAGAGTGTCCAGTTAAATAAATACGATTCGTGTCAATTTGCCATGTCCGCTTTAATTCTTCTATAAGTTCTATTACAAATCTTTCCTCTCGCTCTGTATTCCACGCACCGTCCTCTTTCACGATTACCTCGGGGAAAGCTGATACCCAATCGAACTTTTTATGCGCCCCCTTATAAATCTGCGGAATGTTCATGCCATCGCCAACTCCTTTTCCACCCCCGTGCAAACCAATTAAAAGCGGTATCGACTTGCTCTTAGCGCCCTCAGGTACCTTGATATAATACTTGCCTTTATAGTCTGGATGATTCAGTGTAGAAGGACTCTTACCATCCGCTTTTGGCCCCTGCTTGGCAAGTTCCAGGCAAAACTTTGTAAAATGGTCAATGTCTTCTTTCGAGGGACGATCATATTGGGCAATCTCTGTAAGAATCTTAGCCTTATCCTCCTCCTTTGCCTCAAAGTATTTTTTGATTATCTTTTCTACTTCACCTTTTTGTTTTTGATCTAATCCTGTTTTTCCCTGCTGTTTAATTTCAGTTTCCGGGGAAAGAAAGATAGTGAAAATAAGAAAAAGGATAGATTCTTTCCTTTGCATGGGGTTAGTTTAGTCCTTTTTGAATTCTACAGTTCCAAGCCCTGCTTGTAGGGTTAATGCAAAGTTGGCGGTGGCGTAGAGCTCGCCCCAAGAGAAATCGGTCCATGTCTGCATCATGGTACCCTTGTCAAAATCCATCAATTTCTTGACTTTGCCATCCTCTTCCTGTCGGCTAATTAACTTGGAAAAAAATGTTGACGCGAATTTTTCCCGGTCATCCTTACCCAGGGCATGAAATGAATAGGCCGCCCACATTAAATGGAGTTGTGGGACGTGATTGCTTGCCGCCTTGGCCATGCTCTTCCTGGCAAAATCAACAACATTTTCATAGCGTTTATCCTTGTCCACTCCGAGAATCATTAGCGGGATAACGGCAGTAATTGTCCGCGGCCATCTCTGTTCCTTGCTTCTAATCGCTGGTTTGGGCTTGAGATGATACTTGAATGAACCTTCCTGTTCATCTATGGTCCTTTCATAAAATTTCTTTGCCCGTTCAAAGACCTGCTCATCAATCTTGATGCCCGCAGATTTGGCGCGACCAAGGGCAGTAATAGAGAGGTTAACTGCTGAGGTAAAATTCGTGGGATCCTGTGTCTTGAACTCCCATGCCTGACCCAGAGCCCAGCCACCTTCCTTGCTTTGTTGTTTAGAGAGGTAATCAACTAGGCCCTGCAACGCACCCTCCACCTTGGTATCCTTGTCTTTCTCATGAAGATGAGAGAGAAAGAGTATGCACACAGCAATTGGCCATACATCGCCCTGCACCTTCTCTTT
>SBBU01000328.1 GCA_005239585.1 Planctomycetaceae bacterium | reverse complement strand
CGCGCTAGCTCTAGCGGCTCCGCTGCGCTCGCTCGCCGCCTAGACCCTTAACTTTTCATCGCCCTAAAGTTGTTCCTAAATTTTACTGACATCTCATCACGATGCAATGAGCCTTTACCATGGGAGGTAAAATCATTCAGGCGTAAGAACATGCGCTCGGGTAATATATGGGAGGACTTTCTTCGCGGTGGTTATCCTGAACTTGCCTCAGATCCAGAACGAGATGTGAATCTTTGGTACAGCTCTTATATGCACACTTATCTTGAGCGCGACGTTAGGACTCTACGACAGGTAGGGGACCTTACTCAATTTCAAAGTTTTCTAAGGATGCTTGCCGCACAAAGTGCGAAGCTCTTTAACATGACAGAGCTTGCAAGAGACCTTGGTGTTGCGGTTAATACAATAAAAGCCTGGCTCGCTGTACTGGAGGCAACATATCAGATTACGATAGTTCGTCCCTACTTTGCGAATGTAAACAAGCGCCTCGTGAAAACACCCAAGATTTATTTCACGGATACTGGCACTTTATGTCATCTTACTGGCTTGAAGAATCCTGATCACGCCGCATCTGGTCCGATGGCAGGGGCCATCCTGGAGACAGCAGTGCTCTCAGAGCTTTTAAAGACCCTGATGCATAGAGGAATTGATCAACATATATATTTCTGGAGGACATCATCTGGCAGGGAGGTGGATTTTATAATAGAAACAGGGACCTCGCTGACCCCGATTGAAGTGAAATCGTCAGCCACACCGAGACCTGGCATGGCCTCTGGCATAAGATCATTCAAGACTGATCTGGGAAAAGTTGCGTCAAGGGGTTTTGTGATTCACACAGGTACAATCGAGCTTCCACTCGGTGAAGGCATATCTGCCATCCCCTTTTCCAGCATCTGAGCGGCTCGGCTACAAAGAAGCAAAAGCTCTCTACTTGTCATCAAGATCCCAGATCACAGGCAGCTCGTATATCGCCCCATTGCTGAATCTTTTAGCAACAGTAACCCCCACAAATAACTAGCTTCTCCCATGCTAGTAGCCATGCGTGATTCCCTCTACCCTCAAGCGGACTATCATCTTCTCCCAAGTTCCTTTCTCGATGTCATATATCACGCCATCGTTGAAATATTTGGTCCCGTCAGAACGACAACCACCCCAAATAATCAGCTTGTTCCCAAACAATGCCGTTGTATTGGGGCATAAAACTCGGAGGGGACTATCTTTCATCTCTCCTCTTTCGAACTCAATCTCAGGAGATAAGGATAGCGAATCCACATTTGCCATGCCTTTCTCGTCCTTTACTTCCTTTTTCTTCTTAAGCCAGTTGATGGAGAGGTTCCTTGCTATGGTACAGAGCCACGGCTTTATACGATCCTTGTCTTTTAAGGAATCAGTCGACGTGAATGCCTTTAGGTACGTATCCTGCGTAAGGTCTTCAGCAATTGCCTGATCTTTAACATAGCCACTGACGATGGAAAACACCAGTTTCCGAGTCGCCATCATAGTCTCTTCCAAATTCTTCCGATTCTCTATTTCAGATGCATCCGCGCTCGTTGCTACTTTTACCACATACATTATGACAATTGAAGCCCACATTTTTTCGGGTCAGGGTAACAGTAAAGTAATGTGCTCGAGGCAAGCAAACCATTCCTGTACTTTCAGCATCTTTAATTTACCGACGCACCAGAAAGCCACGGGTTCAAGCCTAATGGTGCTTGGTTAAGCATATAATCTTTCCATCCCTACTTTTTTCTGTTCATATATTAGCCATGCTTCTACCTCAAGATATCTCTTTAAATTTCTCTTTCTCTTGAAACATCGCATTGTTTTATAGCGAACCTTCCCTGTTAATCCTATCGCCCGTTTTGTGCATTGTTAGTCCTATCTAAACAACAGGAATACCTCTTGTGCGTGTCGCAGTCGATGTGCTCAAGGCATGGGGTTACGACCGGGAAAAAAAGTAGCTTTTTGTGGGACGATATGAGGTTGCTACAGTCAGTTGCCAGACTGCGGGAAATTTTCGGGAAGCGCTTCCCGAAAATTTTGGGGAAACGTTTCCCCAAAATTTTGACGATCAAAATAGGCTCTCTGAATTTTGAACTTGCGCTGGTCCGCATCGGTTAAAACCCTGACCACATACCAAGAGTCTGGATAAATCAAAGAAATATTATAAACTCATCATGTGTCATCAGAGTCTCTCATAAAAAAGTTCGCGCTCTGTATTGGATTCGATAGGGCAGGTATTACAAAGGCGGATGGGCCGCAGGAAGCAATACACTTGGACTCTTGGATTGCGAAAGGTTTTCATGGTGATATGTCGTACATGTCAAAGGACCCTCTTAAACGTGCATCAGCAAAGGAAAAATACTCTTGGGCAAAATCTGTGATCTGCGTCTTAAAAAACTACTTTATGGATGTAGATCAACTGGAGGGCAAGATTAGCATCTACGCATTGTCGAGAGATTACCATCTGACACTGAAGGAAAACCTATGGAGACTGTGCAGTTATATCAAGGAGAATTTCGGGGCTCATGCGGTGCCCTGCGTCGATACAAGTCCTGTCCTCGAAAGGCCTTATGCCAAGGCCGCAGGCCTCGGCTGGATAGGGAAAAACTCGAATCTCATAAACAAATCAATGGGGAGCTTTTTCTTCCTCGGAGAGGTAATAACAGACCTAAAATTGGAGCCGGATGAACCCTATAAAAGGAATTATTGCGGGAGCTGTACAAGGTGTATCGATCTTTGTCCAACCGGCGCTATAGTTTCGCCCTATGTGATCGACTCGAACAGATGCATATCATATCTCACGATTGAATATAAGGGTGTAATTCCCCGCAAGTTGAGGCCATTAATCGGGGATCTGATATTCGGTTGCGACATTTGTCAGGATGTCTGCCCATGGAATAAATTTGCCAAGACCTCAGCCGATCTGAAACCGATGGTGGATACCAATCGGAAGTTAGATGACTATATGTGCATTTCGAACGAGGAGTTCAGGACAATTTTTAGGCATACTGCTATAAAAAGGGCAGGGCGTGATGGTTTCCTGAGGAATGTTGCAATTGCACTTGGGAACACGAGGTCGATGAAAAAGGTTCCGGCCCTTGTACGCGGTTTAGAAGATGAGTCCTGGCTTGTCAGGCTCCACAGCGCATGGGGGCTTTATAACATCTCACCCGGAAATGCAGCAATTCTCAGGCCCTATCTTGTCAGGGAACAAGATGAACGGGTCAGAGAAGAGATGTTACTTTGTTGCGATGATGTAAAAATGGGTGTGGAGTGATTTAGCAGGGATTACTTTGCTTGTGCCTTTCATTATTGTGCGGGCAAGTTTGAACATTCTGCCGAGTCCCGGGTTTGTGGTGAGCCTGTATCCGATCTGTACCTTTGCAAAGCCGGCGCCATACATCTGCTTTTCGAGGAATTGCGGATTAAGCCCGCTGGAGCGTGTGTTGTGCCATTCTGATATCTCTGTCTCTTCATTTTCGAAACCCGGTTTAGATAGATAGCGTAGCCTGTAATAAAAGCTGTAGAACCGGGCAAAGAAATAATTTGGATCGTGGTCTGTGTAAAGTATTCCGCCTTTTTTCAAGACACGATATGCCTCTTGAAATAAATTCTTGTGATCAAACAAGTGATGAAGAAGCGCGTAACATGATACAAAATCTATGCTTTCTGATTTAATTGGCAGGAGATCAGCCTCACCAACAGCGAGCTCCTTAAAACCATGCCTGATGTGTAGTTCTCTAAGAAAGCTATGGCTGACATCGAGTCCGATGGTTCTTTTGAACCAATCTTTTCCCAACCGGAGTATATTTCCAGTGCCGCAGCCAATGTCTAATAGTGTCCCTGTGCCTCTTGATAGCACAGATTTGATGTCTCGCTGTCTTGAATCTTCAAATATCGATTCATTCTTGTCATAGACGTCGAAATTTTTCGACTGAAAAACCTTTAGGTTGGCGTCTCGGATTTTTCTGGATAAATTTTTCATCTGAGAATCGCATTCTCTATGGTATTTGCTACTCGATCCCAATTATACTCTTTGATGACCCATTCTCGTGCTGCTTCACCCATTGAGAGCAAGCCATTTGAGACCAGTTTCTCTATGCCCTCTGCGATAGCTGATTGTCCCGTAGATGAAAACAGAAATCTGTTATCAAAGCTATTGAGAATCTCTTTTATTCCGCCTACTGCTGTGCCGGCAACAACTGTACCGCAGGCCATGGCCTCGAGGACAACCAAACCGAGCCCCTCTAGTTCGCGTGTCGGGACAACTACCAGATCGGCAGCGCTGTAATAATATGGCAGGTCTTCGTCTGTGATATAACCTGTAAAGCGAACGCGTCCGGTAATGCCTAGTCCTTCAGTTAAGGCCTCGAGTTCCTTGCGCATTGGGCCATCACCGCCTATTACTAGGAATACATCTTTCAGTTGCTTGGTGATTGTGCTTATCGCTTCAATGAGGTCTGTGAGCCCCATTCGTTTCACCAGTCGGCGCATGGTAAAAATAATAACGTCATTCTGCTTTAGACCAAGTTTTTCTCTGGAGCTCTTTTTGCCCCTTGGATAAAACCTCTTTTCGTCTACTCCTCCTCCAACCGCCAGAGGAGGTCTCAGAAAGGGATGAATTCTTTTAAATTGATTATACATGTATTTGCTTGTAGTAAATGCGAAATTGCAATATCTCACTGATATCGCTTCTATTATGGTTCTTGCAGCTATCCCAGTTACAAGTCGTGGTCCGCTCACCAGCCCTGATTGTATCCTGTATTCTTCCCTCCATGGTGAATGGAAGAAATAAGCCCGTTTAACTCCCCAAGCCTTGAGAGTGGTCATCGTCGAAAAGCAGCAGAGGGGCTGATTGAAAAATAATAGATCAAAGTGAAATTCTTTCTCAAGGCGTGATAACAATTTTCTGTTCCAAGTAAAAATATCCATGTTTTTGGTGTATGGATAAGTATGGAATAGTATGCCATCTCCTACGGTGCCATTAGCAGGTCCAAGAGGTCCAACACCGGCCAGCACATGTATTTCGTGGCCTAGTTTTGCAAGGGCCCTGCATTTGTCAAAGCTATATCTTGAATTTCCGGGGGCAAAGAAATCGTGAATTTCCAGAATTTTCATGCTAACGCCATGAAAACGCTGTGGAGACTTTTGGCTGTATTTGCCCAGTCAAATTTTCTGACCTGTTCACGGCCAATAGAGACCATTCTATCGCAAAGCGCCCTATCTTCCACCACTTGGTTCACCCCATCTGCTATTGATACAGGGTCGTATGGATTTACATAGATTGCTGCATCACCTGCAATCTCTCTTAGGACTGGAATATCGGACAAGACACATGGACAGCCGCATGCCATTGCTTCCACAACGGGAAGGCCGAATCCTTCATACATTGAGACAAAAGTCATTAGTTTAGCGGCACAATATAGATCGACGAGATGTCCATCATCCACATATCCCAGTATGTGAATGTTGCGTTTGTCATGAATAAGATTGTTCTCAACGGCTCCTGCAAAGAGGAGTTTTAGTGGCCGAGTGCTCCTGCCGAATGCATTTACTAGTCGTGGTATATTCTTTCTTGGTCCAATTGTACCGACACTGAGTATATAGTCTTCATTGATCCCATATTTATCTGCAATGTTTCTGGCTGCCTCTTTTTTATCCTTTGATCTGAATAGGCTGGCAACGCCCTCATAAATGACATCTATTTTTCCCCTTGGGAAGTGAAAATAGTTGGTGAGCGAATTTGCAGTAAATTTTGATACACAAATGATCTTGTCTGCGCGCGACATGAATTTGGGGACGAAAAGTTTGTGGTAAATGTAGCTCTTAAGTCGCAGCCCTTGCGGAAAATCGATCCAGCAGAGGTCATGGACAGTCATTACTGCCTTTAAACTGAAAGGAAGACTTGAGGGCAATGCCCCGGCAGGGCCCCAGAAGATATCTAGTCTGTCATTAAATATCTCACTTTTTATTATTGGTTTTCTTATTGACATCAATTCTGCAAGAGGAGATGGGCAGATTCTCTTGATAAAGTTATCCGAAGTGACACCAAGTTCAAAATCGCGGTGAGAGTAAAGAAAATACAAATTTAGTCTATCAATCTCAGCCAAGTTTTTCAGTGTGTTTTTGATGTACTGTCCGACACCCGCATGGGGATAGGGCAGTGCAGAACAGTCAATCCCTATTCTAAGGCTTTTGCTCATTTTGAATCTCCTGCACCGACCTCTTTGCGTTGATCCTCTCGTAAGGGTCCTGAAGACCAATGTCAATGGCCTTTAGGAATGAACCTAGCGCGTCTTTCTTATCGCCTAGTGCATTTTGCGCAACGCCGAGCAGATAATGTGTGCTTGCTGTCGCAATTTTCATATCTACTGCCTTGTTCAGAATTTTCTTTGCAGGCACATATTCCCGCCTGTCAACCAGTTCCTTGCCTTCTCTCAACATTTTTATGGCGTTATATCGCTCCATATTTTTAGCAGGGGATTGAATCTGTTGAACAGTGATGATTATGAGAAAGAAAATACTTGCGGCGGCAGATAGAGCGAGTACCCGTTTGATCTCCTGAACAATTTTTAAAAAGGCATCTTCATAATTTGGGTTTGTGAGGCATGTAAATAAAATCAGGTTTCTTGTCTCTATGCTGTAGTGTCGCAGAGAGCGGGTCTTTCTTGATATCCTGTTAAGGTCCGCAACCTTATTAAGGGCGTTCATAGTCTCTTCATAGCTCCCAGAAAGCTTTGCGCCATATATATCTGCCTCCGATTCAAATCTCTTGGAAATGACTCCAAAGAGTATTATCCAAACGAAGATAAAAACCCCTATAATAATCCACGGAGATGGTTCTTCGCCTGTTGCCATGGTGCCTATTTCCTGGATAAGCACAGAAAGGGAGACGAAGCAAAGCATAAACGCAAGATATGATATCATGTGTTTTCTGGTGACATGTGAGATCTCATGCGCAACCACACCCTCTATTTCTTTTTCTGTCATGTTGTTTATGAGGTGCTCGGTAACAAAGATATAACGAAAGCTTGGGAAAATCCCTGTCACAAATGCATTTGCTATCGGGGCTCCTTTTGTAGGAATAACCAGAATGCCCGCATGTCTCAAGTTGGCTTTTTTGCATAGAGCTGCAAGACTCTCCTCGAGTGCTCCGCTTTCAATTCTTTTGGCATGAAAACTTAATCTTATTAAGAATGGTGAGAAAACAAAAATCACGGAGGATAGAACAAGCATGCAGAATATGCCTGTTATGGGATAAACAATCACCAGTTTTTCTAATGGCTTTATTTGTTCGAATGATTCAATGAAGAGAAACATGACGAGTATTGGCAATACAACAAGCCCAAAGAACATTCTTAATAAAAACTCGACCGTTTCGCGGAAACTTCGTCCTGTTCTTTTAATATCCTTGAGTATTGACAAGCAAGTGTTTATCGCTGAGAGCAGAAGGTATGGCAGCAAGTAGATGAAACCTTTAATCAAGATACTGTTGGGAATAAAAGATAGGCTGTCAATAATGAGAATGTAGTTGCAGATGTAGATTATTACTGCGAAGAAGACAAGCCCGATGAATCTAAGATAAAACCTCAACATGGATACACGAGATGTGTCTTTTAATCTAAGATATAGCACTGCACAGAGGATTGCATAAATTAAAATAGTTGCAATCGAGGCTATAGCCATTGCGCTCCTGCCCATCTCTACCAGTACAAGTGGTTCAGTTCCTGTTGGATAGGAAAAGCAAATAAAGAGTGCGATCAGGTAAAATATAGGATCTACCATTTTAGACTATCTTAAGCCTCAAGGCTCAAAAGTCAAAATACCGATTCAATGCAATTTTTTTCATCCACCTTCGCACCTGCCTGCCGAAACGGCAGTGTAGGCAGGGGAAGCCACCCCTGTGAAGCATGAAGGAATGCGAATCGTTTCCTGCTTCGACAGATGTT
>SBBU01000246.1 GCA_005239585.1 Planctomycetaceae bacterium | reverse complement strand
CGTAGAGCCGAAGGGTTGATTGAACTTTAGGTCAGCAGCGCATAAAATCAGATAATGCGTTTTATATTGGTTTTATCCCTAATTGTTACAGGTTGCGGCGGAGGCGGAGGTGGTGGGGGTGGAAGCAGCTCTGGGACAACAGGAGGCGGAACTACAACGTTGCAAGCGCCATATCATTCGGTTTATTTCATTGAAGGTTCTACGTTAAAAAGATCAGATGTTAAAAACAATGCTGTGGTGAGGAACCAGGACATTGCAGGTAGTGTCGGCTCTGCAATTACAGTCAGAGAATTTAGCCTGGCATCAAATAAATACAGTGTAATCAAAGAGGCAAGATATATTGTATATAACACCCAAGCCCCTAGAACAATAAAGTACTATGACGCGAGTAGTGGGGCAGTAACTACAGTTTCAAGCGAGACGGATTGCAGCAAGATCGTAGCAGTTATTGATACAAATCAGAATGAAAATGGTTCAGCGCAGGGCCCCTCTAAAATCTATGTGATATATTTGGCAGGCTCTGGAAGCTATACACTAAAAGTTGTCAGGCTAGATCAGATTTCTTCTTCAGGGCCGGCTACTATTCAGGGTGGGCTGACAACTACATCAGTCAATGTAAGATCATTGTTGTTTAGCACTGTTATGTTTTATCAGTCTGATGAAGGTCCAAGACAGATCTACCGTGTAGATCTGTCCGCTTTTTCAGCTAGTGCCAATATAACCCCAGCTCTCATGTCAGCATCTGCAGATTCGTTGAAAGATATTTCGACTGAGCAAGATCTGGTTATATTCGACGATAATAGCATTGCATATATTAAAATAGACCCGAGCGATGTTGCCCCCCCTGAATTAACAAAAGCTGTCTTATCAGGCGTTTCTGTTGCCACAAGTACCCTTCATAGTGGATCCTTGAGCACGGACAACTTGGATGTGTGGGGTATGCTGAACTCTCAGGTAGTCTTTACTGTTAAAACGTCTTCCAATCTTCAGCTGTATAAAGTGCCTTTTGCGGGGGGAGGAGCTACGTTAATCGATTCCTTTACAGTCTTCATAGTGAGTTTGAATTCAGTGCAGTTTACTCAAAATAATGTCATTTGGGCTATAAGCTATCTGACATCAAGTTTTGTGTCAGACTCGACAATTAGATATTACAACATAGATAATCCTCTACCGACAGATATTATCCCAACCTCTCAAGAGCTTAAAGACGAGGTTAAGCCTGAGTTGATAAAGGCAATAGACGGATTTCATTTAGCAG
Organism: Planctomycetaceae bacterium; assembly: GCA_005239585.1. The sequence goes on along the minus strand of SBBU01000246.1, from coordinate 3,337 downwards.
TAAGAGAAAAAGATAGCTCATCAAATGTCTATATCGTAGTTTATAAAGAGGATGGAACAAACAGGAGGAGTTATTTTTATGTTTCTAGTCTGGGAACGAGCCAAATTTACAGCATTTGTCCCAAGTCAAGTTATGTCTGGGATCCTACGCTCAAGGTCTTACTGCCGGATGATACCCTCAGGGTTGCATTCAAGGAAAATAAAAATATTGTTAGTAGGGATTTTAATTTAACCGTTGCTTCTGAGATAAACATAGGTGCTGACCCGTCCGGTATAAGCAGCATTCAAAGCGGCAAGTTTTCAAATTTATATGGAGCAACGATTGGTAAAAACAACACTTTGGAAGATGTGATTTTCTTTCAGGGTGATATTTCGAATTCAATTGTGCGAGTTACTACCAATGGTACAACAAAGGTTATACTTGGCGTGAACTTTATTGGGTCGTGATACTGCTTTCATGTCAGGTAATATACTTCTAAAGCCATCCAGACCCACTCAGGTAAATACATTTGGGACATGGGTCTTTCAATATAAGGTTGGTAGAAGGATCTGGAAACCGGGTGGTAAACTTTATATCTGCACAAGGCATAGTGCTGATTGGTCTCAACCACAGATCGATGATCCTTCCGGAGAAGGTTTTACGTCCATTAAAACAAATCGCTCGGTAAAATTTTTTATCCGTTACGACCACTGGTATCATATGGCGTGGCACCCGTGGCAGCATATATTTGAATTCATTATCAAGAAAGGCAGTTTAAAGGAAGGTGATTCAATCACAGTAACATTTGGCGATACTTTGCATGGTTCACCGGGGATCAGGTGCCAGTCATTCAGCGAACATGGTTTCCGGTTCAGAGTCTTTGTGGATCCGGATGAAACAGGAGCATTTCAAGAGATTCACCATCCATCTCTTGGATTTCCTATAACTCCAGGTCCGTGGCACAAGATGCGAGTGATAGCGCCGAGTCAACCAGAAGGGAAGGTTCATGTCAGAGGATTGGATCTTTACGGGAACACAACAATTGTTCCACCGAGTCAATTCTTTATGCTCATAGGAAATCGCAAGCGTATTAATCTTCCAACAAGGAAAAGCTCTCTAGTATTGCCTCAAAAGGTTTCGCGTGAGATAAAAGGTGTTACACGGGTACACGTTTGTGATCCCACGAGGCAAATCGAGGTGATAAGCAATCCAATGATTCCTAGGCAGGCTAACAAGCTCTTGTGGGGAGACATTCATGCACATTCATATCTGTGTGACGGGATAAATGAGCCAGAAGAACTGATCAGGTTTGCAAGGGAAGAGGCGTGTCTTGATTTTGCTGCCTTGACTACACACGATAGCCTGCTGGATGACCCCAAAAAGGATTTTCAATCTGTGATTGATATGGCTAATCGAGCCAATGTCCCGGGTGAGTTTACAACTTTTATTGGATACGAATGGTCTGGGATTACAAGGAACGGTGGGGATCACAATATATATTTTTCCGGCGGCAAGGGCGAAGTTTTTAGCTCTGGTTATTTTGTAAATCAGCTTAAGAACTGGATACCGGAATGGCTTGAGCGTAGTACGAAACCCCCATGGGTACGTTCGGAAATGTTGAAAGAATCTCCTTACGCAGAAATCTCGAAATTGTATAGCAAGCTGAATCCGAGGAATACGATGGCCATTCCTCACGGCGGTGGTCGAATAGCAAATCTTGCATACCACCATCCTCTTCTTGAGCCTGCCGTGGAGATCTTCTCGGGTCACGAATTATACGAACGGCTCGGTCACGAGGCTCTCTTGAGGGGATACAGGATGGGTTTTGTCGGATCTAGCGATGACCATCGTGGTGCAATGGGGCTCTCTTTTCCGACACTTCGAAATGAACAGATTGATTTTACAGAGCAGGGCGGGCTCACTGCAGTTTGGGCAAAGGAATCTACTCGCGAGGCGATATGGAAATCATTTCAAGAGCGTTCTGTCTATGCGACTAGTGGTGTACGTATCATCTTACAGTTTAAGGTGAATGGTTCCTCTATGGGGGAATCCATCTCTTTGGAAAATAAGGCTAAGAGAGAGATATGGATTTCAGCGAATGGTGAAAATTACCTGAGGCAGGTTGAACTCTGGAGGAATCTTCAGCTGCTTCGTATTTGGAGGGTAAGGAAGAGAGATATTGAGATTTCATTTACGGATGATTCACCGCTTGGCAGTATCAAATGGCCAGATTCTACTTTATGGGGAGAGAGGATAAGGCCTGCTGCTATGTGCTCAGGGATACCAATCAAGCGTGCCGAAGCTGTCTACTTTGTAAAAGTTATACAGGTGGATGGTCATGTTGCCTGCTCTAGTCCTGTGTGGATCGATCGCACAGAATAGATTTATTTTTACGACATGAAATAAAGGGGATTCACGGAGTCTAGTCTAATTGTCCAAAGGGGATCTATTGAACTAGAATGCTTGCAGTATTTGAAGGCTGCCCGTTATTCCAGCTCTTGACGTAATAATAAAATGTGCCATTTGATAACCCACTATCTGTGAAACTTGTTGTCTTTGTCCACCCCACATAACTGAAATTCACTCCATCTGTTGAACGATATACCATGAAATATAGACTCGTCGTCCCTGTTATCGTCAGCGTTACACTACCTGTGCTTGCTGTCCCGGTTATCACCGGCACTGGTGTCGGGCGTGTCACCTCCGACGAATAGGCACCTGCTCCTGTACTTCCACTATTCATAAATCTCATCCTATACGAGTAAGTCGTCCCTGCTACTTGACCTCCTTTTATCGATGCTACTTGACTCGTCGTCGCTATCACACTGAAACTCGTCTGCGTCGAATCCTTCATCTCCAGACTCGCATTTGGATATAGACTCGGACTTGGCATTAAATTCCAACTGAGACCTGTCCCGGATACAGATTCGAATCCTGATGCACTCAATACTGGCGTTGTTGTGCTTGCAGGGCTTGTCCATGTCTTGCTCGAATATGGCGTACTCACCCCTCCCGCACTAAAGCGTATCCTGTATACATAGCTGCTCCCCACCGTTACCGCACTATCTATGTAATTTGTCCCTGCTGTCGTACCTATCTGCGTGAATGTGCTACCTCCATTTGTCGATCTCTCTACCTCTACCGTAACTGTTGTGCTATTCGCTGGACTCCACGTTAATAACGCCCCTGATGAATCCTGCATATTGCTCACTGTTAAGACTGGATTTGTCCCCGTCGTACTCCCACTTGTTACATTCGAGGGAGTAGAATAAATCTTGTGTCTGGAGGTATTGAGTTTTACGGTTGCAAGATGTATAAGCGAAACTCGAACGAATCGAACCCCGAAAGAGAAGGGGCT
>SBBU01000239.1 GCA_005239585.1 Planctomycetaceae bacterium | reverse complement strand
TTTCTTATATCCTCGTTTGATTTGTCAAATCCAAACTGCCGAGCTCCTTCGGCAATAGCATTTGCAACGTAAACTGCAATTTCAGGGTCTTCCGCAGAGACCTCTATCCAGGATATGGATTTATCAAACGATACTATTTTAACCGATTCTAGTACATCCCTACCTACTTCAACGCCTTTTTCTTTTAAAATCTTTTGGGCTCGGTCCAGGACATTTTTACTTGCAATAACAACTTGCCAGGTAGAGAGATCGTAGGGCATGATAGCAAATATTTTTTGAGCCACTGAAAGCGGAACAGGTATCTGAGGGACCTCTATAACAATTCTTGCCTTGGCCCTATAGTATTGCTTTTCAGATCTAGTGAGGCCCACGTAAATTGCAATGCAGACCATAAACGTACCTACAAGCCATATAATTCTCTTCCTAATAATTCTGAAAAGCTCACTAAGATTCATTTTTCACCCGCCCCCGCAGGAAGCCACGGCTGTCAAGCCGTGGGGCTCCACCTGCCCAGCTCTTTGGCCCAGATTTAACACATTTAGTGGTTATTGGTACTCCTTATTTTATACTAGTGTAGCAATTTAGTAAACCCCGCAGCCTACCCTTCCAAGCGGAGCTTTTAGTGGTACGGGGTAAATTGAACAAAGATCTGCCAGTAAGCATACCTCACCCCTAAAAGGTCTCGTTCCTCTGTATCCCGCATTAATACTACTATATGTGTTATCGGCATACGATTCACAAGGCTTCATTTTTTATATAGGACGGAGTAACCGATCATAAATTCTTGTTAAAATTTATGGAGAACTATGAAAGGCAGGATTGTGAAGGGGATTCGTATTTTTGTTTAACCGAACCTATAAGAGATCGAACATCTAATATGTCTATTTCTTCGAGTAGAAAGGGAAGATCCTCGATGATTTTTATTGTGGTTGTAGGCTCTGCAAAGTTGGCTGTTCCTATTTGAACGCAGGTTGCCCCTGCGCACATAAACTCAAGCACATCGTTTGCGTTTGTAATGCCACCGATACCGATAATTGGGATATTTGGAAAGGTGCTCTTGATCTCCCAGATCATTCTCAGTGCAACAGGTTTGATTGCTGGACCTGATAGTCCTCCTGTTATACCACCAAGAAGCGACTCGCGTTTTTTCCAATCAATAGCGATGCCCTTTAGAGTATTTGCTGCCGAGATGGCATCTGCGCCCGCCTCAATAGCCGCCCGGGCGATCTCAATCGTATTTGTTACATTCGGTGTGAGTTTTACTATGATTGGAATCGTAGTAGATTCCTTTACAAGTTTTACGACTTGCCTTGTTGACTCTGGGTTTGTGCCAAAATCAAGTCCACCGGAGACGTTAGGGCATGAAATATTAAGTTCAAGAGCATCTATTCTTTTAAATTCGCTGAGACGCCTTGCCATAAAGGCGAATTCGTCAATAGTTTTTCCGGCGATGTTTGCAATTAGTCGCGTGTCATAATTTGAATAGTGAGAAAGCTCTTCTTGTATAAAACCTTCAAGCCCTTTATTTTCAAGTCCTATAGAGTTCAGCATCCCTGAGGCAGTTTCTATAACCCGTGGCGGTTCATTTCCTTTACGAGGCTCCAGGGTTATTGTCTTTAGTACTATAGCGCCCAGCTTGTTGATGTCTATTACTTTGTCGAAAATTCCGCCAAATGTTCCAGAGGCGACCATAACAGGATTCTTAAAGTTAATATTTCCCATCTCAACACCTAAAGAGATAGTTTTCTTTAAGGACTTGCGTTTTGGTTTAGGTTCCTCTGATACAAAGAGTTCAAAACAAAGAATTATAGTGCCAACAAATATAAGGGAATCTGCGATGTTGAATATTGGAAATTTTGCGGCGCTGATATATATAAAATCACGAACGGACATTTCGCTAGATGTTATGCGATCAAAAGTATTTCCCATTGTCCCTGCAAGTATAAACGCCAGCGATACTGCAATTGTCCAGGTCTTGTTTTTTATACTCAAGAAGATCACGATTATGATAGGTATTGCCGCTAGTCCTATCACGGTAAATATGGTACCAGAGTGTTCAAAATCTCGAAAAAGCCCAAAAACAATGCCCTTGTTTGTTGTTATGTTGAACTCAAGAATGTCCTTGATTACATCAACTCTTCGCTGATCTTTTAGCTCTTCGAATATCTTTGTCTTTGTGCTTATGTCAATGAAAAAACCGCAGAACGAGACAGAGAAAAACAGCATTAAAATTTTATTATTCAAGCAAGAACCAGATGAATCTGACAGATAAAGCGGATAGGATGAAATTACCAGTGAAACCGGTCATACCAGTAAACTAGGCACCCTCTTCCTTTTTTTTACAGCCTACGCACAGACGCGTGTATGGGATTGCGGAGAGTCGTTGCTTGGGAATGGTTTTCTTGCAAATTTCGCATAATCCAAATGTTTTCTTTTTTAGCCTTTCAAGTGCCTCTTCTACCTCTTCAAGCTCGTCAGCTTCTTCTTCTACAAGACCAAGGGTCATTTCGTGCTCAAAGGCATCAGTACCTACATCCGCCATGTGAATTGGCGTGGTAGAGATGTTGCCGGATGCATCGTTAGGATTCTTACCTACAGACTGATCGCTCAGCTTTGACACATTTCCACGAAGCTGTTCTCGCCTAAGGAGCAGCCTGTTTTTTAGGTGTGCAACCTCTGTTTTACTTAACTGGTTCTTTACCTGTTTTTTTGACTTCATTTAACACCGTTAGAACGCGGGCTACCTCTCTTCTTGTCCTGCGCCTCTTGGCAGGATTCTCTTCAACATCTGTAACCCTCCTGGTCCTAATATTAAACAATTCTTTTTTAAGGTCTGTCAAGTAATTTTGCAGTTCCTGCTCTGACATTTTTCTGATGTCTTCTGTCTTCACTCTATTCTTTCTACTAGTTCGGTACTAGCCACTCCGACAGCAATTCGTTTTTCCACAAAATTTTCCAATTTTTTTAACAAGGCAGAAAGGCGGGTCTCATCCCGCTCTCCTGATAAATTTCGACCTAACTGATACTTTATGGGCCAGTCTTAGTAGGCATTCCTTTGCAAAGTCCTCGGTAACTCCAGCCAATTCGTATATTATAGTACCAGGCTTTACGATTGCTGCATAGTATGCTGGATCTCCCTTTCCGCCGCCCATGTGAGTTTCTTGAGGTTTTTTTGTATATGACCTATGGGGAAATATTCTTATGTATAACCTTCCCTCGGTACCTATAAATCGCTGAGCGGCGAGCCTACACGCCTCTATCTGTTGTGAACTGATTCTTCCATCCTCAAGAGCCATGAGTCCGTAATCACCAAACGCAAGTCTTGTTCCTCGTGTGGCGTTACCTTTGATTCGACCCCTGTGCGATTTTCTAAACTTGATCCTTTTAGGCATCAATGCCATTGAATCACCTTAAATAAGCCTTTTTTCTCTAGTTTTAGGATCTATGATCACCTCACCCTTATAAATCCAGACTTTAATTCCAATCGTGCCTTTAGTC
>SBBU01000133.1 GCA_005239585.1 Planctomycetaceae bacterium | reverse complement strand
TCTGGATATTGATCTTCTTTTCTATATTCTTGCTCATATCTCTAGTACCTGCTCTGCCACTCTGGCTAGCCGTCATTTCGGCAATACTGATTCCGACTAGCACACACATCGGATACTCAATAGCATGGGGCGTCAAGGGTGAGAAAAAAACAATCTCTGAGAAGAAACTAACTGGCCATGCTGCAATATTCCTTTTAATTGCGGTCCTAGTCTCAGTGCCGCTGCCGAAGGATCCACACTTGATCCTGCATGACATCGCCTCAACAAGAGACGTGCTTCTTCAAAATCCGATTGGGAAAAAAGCATGCGATTTCTACTATGCGTGCACCCCTTACGTATCACATATCTCAAAAGAGCTCTACTCAGACGAGCTGGTGAGGAGAAAACAACAGGTTTGCGCATTTTTATTGATAGAAGCAGGGAAAGAGGATGTGAAAGGCAGACTAGAAAAAATGAACATCTATGTAGATTATGCTGATGAATCAGGCGCGCTAAAAAAGATCAAGGCGCTTGATTATGATTTTTACATCATAGAGGACAAATTCGATTATACAATTGCTTTGATCAAGCAAAAAGGAGATCTAGACCGAACAGTTATAGTCAAGACAAAGCCAGTAACGGAAGAATTTCTCAGGACAGAACTCAAAAACATCTCATCAAAACATTACAGGACTCAATTTGTAAGCGAGTTGACAACCATGGGTTGGTACTCTATATACTTTTTTGGAAAGATGGTCATTATCTTCATGATTTCAGGCCTTCTTTTTGTCATCTTACGCCTGCTCCGTTTATCAGCCCTCGTCTCCTTCACTACTATTATAATCTTGCTTGCGGTTTATGGCCTTGCCGGATTTGTTGAGAGACAGACATCGATTTCAAATCCAGATGTCAAGAATCTGGACTATGTGGGTATCAAGCAGATAATAAATCACATTAACACAAAAGGGCGGGTCCCGGAATGGACTCCGCAAACAAGGCAAGAGCTTCTTGCTAAACTTGCAAAATTATCTATGAACGGGAATATCACAGAAAGGATGTATGCCTGTGAACTGATGGGAGTTATCAAAGATGATTCAATCTATTCATATCTTGTGAGGGCCCTGAATGACCCGGAGATTTATGTGAAATACAAGTCCGTCGAGGCGCTATCAAGGCTAAAAAACCCTGACTCTATCAAACATATTGAAACAATAATGCGAAACGAATCATGGTATACAGGATCTTATGCACTTGATGCATTAAGGCAATTGGATCCGCACAAACATTAACATGTCTAAAGTAGGGATCATAATCATACTTACGCTGTTAGGGTTGCTGGGGTTTTCGCTGATCGTTATATGGACTGGTGTTGATACCATCATTAGCATAGTCGCAAAAGCCGGGTTCATATGCATTATATGCTATATTGTTAATGCAGCAGTATATCTCATTATAACTGCGACTAGTTGGCACATACTCATGCGATCCGACGGTGTGAAAATCTCGCTTCTGGATTCTATCAGGGCAAATTTTATGGGATTTGCCATCAATTTTTTAACTCCTTCCATGTATTTAGGCTCAGAGCCATTCAGGGCCCTATTCGTATCTAAAAAAACAAATGAGAGCATGCGTAGGATATTAGCAATCACCATAGTCGGCAAGTTCCAGGAGATTTCGAGTCTTGTACTCTTTATGATAATTTCATCTGCTGTCATTGTTTATACTACTGGTTTACTCCCCAAAAACATCGAAACAGCGCTTGTAATTACTGTTATAACAATGACAATTGCCATGATTGTGCTGGCCTCTCTTTATATATTCAACCTAAAGCCAATAAGCAATTTTTTTATACTTTTATGGAAACTTGGCTTGCCAGCGAGGGTTGTCCTCAAGTGGAGATCAAAAATTGATGATCTAGAGCAGACGATTCACATGTCGTTCACAAAAAGAGTGAAACCATTCTTAATCGCTCAGTTTTTAACACTCATATCGACATTTACGCTCTTCGCAAGGCCATTTATAATTTTCTATTTTGCTAATGAGACAAGGCCGCTTGAGCTGCACCACATTTGTGCAGTTTATTTGATAACAAATCTAATCAACCTGCTCCAGTTTATCCCCGGAAGTCTAGGCTTATTCGAAGGTGGCCTTGTTTTGTACTTTGTACACTCTGGTCTTGGCGCACAAAACTCAATGGCTTTTAGCATAGTTAACAGGATATCTGACCTGGCTCTTGTCGCCCTTAGTGTGTGGCTAATCGTTCACTTTGGGCTCTCACAACTTGCAAAATCAAAAATACTGGGAGGGACATAACATCAAACAAAGAAACTCACAGAAACGTATAACTTGTAGAACACTTTTTCAAGGGGCTAATATGAAGAATAAAAGCTTAAGAGTTTATTTAATTTTATTTATAGCCTTTATCTTTATTGCAGGCCAAGAGAAACAGGAAAAATCAGTAGAAGAGGCAATACAAAAAGGAATGGCCTGGTTGCTGAAAAATCAAAAGGAGAGTGGTTCATGGAATCCGTCCAAAGCTAGAGCTGTCGATAAATGTCGTGGGGCCGTTAGTGCGCTATCTGCATTGGCTATAAAATTCAACTCTAATACCAAAACAGACCTAGAAAAGAGTGCCTCTGACGCTATTGGTAAAGCAAAGGAATATTTTCTTGAGAGCTTCACCCCAAACGGAGGGCATCCGAAAGGCTACGACATGCGCCACTGGAATTCCATATTTGCGC
>SBBU01000122.1 GCA_005239585.1 Planctomycetaceae bacterium | reverse complement strand
TCTTGGAATTGTTCCCTCACTTTTATGAATTCCTGCTCCTTTCTGAGAAAGGCATCGATCAAATCAGGGTCGAATGCCTTGCCTTTTTCTTCCAGTAACATGCGTTTTGCTACATCATGTGGATAAGGGACTTTGTATGGTCTTTTGGAAGTAAGGGCATCGTAGACATCGGCGAGAGACACGATACGGGCGCAAAGAGGTATTTCTTCCCCTTTCAGCGGTCTTTTTTCTCCATTTACCTCTACTGGCGGATAACCTGTGCCATTCCATTTTTGATGATGGAATCTTGCGATCATTTCGCCAATTGAGAAAATAGATTCTCTATGCACAAGCTGCCCGGCTAGCTTTAGTACATTTGCACCTATCTCTGTGTGATCCATCATGTGCTTGAATTCATCAGCTGTTAAAGCGCCTTCTTTCTGGAGCACAGAGTCCTTTATAGCTACCTTTCCAATATCATGTAATGGACTAAGATCATAGATGAGATCTATGTATTCATCTGTCACTATATCTTTGTAGCTTGGATGGCTCTGCATTTCCTCTGCTAGAATTCTTGAGTATGTTCTGATCCTGTGCAGATGGCCATAAGTGTAATTGTCAATAGACTCTGCAAGAGTTGCTATGGCTAGAATAGATGCTCTTTGCACATCTTTAATCTCATTTACTCTCTTTCTAACCTCTTCCTCTAGGGTTTTCAGATAGTTTCGCTTCAATCTTTCAGTTATGATCTTTTCAGTAACATCTCTTAAAATTAAGCCCAATGTAATGACGCTATTTGAATTAGGACTAGGTATTACAGATGGTACAAGCTCAACTGTTTTTTCATCTCCGTTAGCTGTCTTCATTTGAACCTGTTGTACCTTAATAGGTTTACCTTCTGAGATATTTGACAGCATTGAGTAGATCCTGAACATATTACCTTTTTTAATGAATCTGGATATGTTTGATCCCGGAATCTGTGAATCGTCTATTCCAAAAAATTGCGATGCATGTTGATTAGCCCACTTTATATAACCGTCGGTATCTAGTGTCAGTACTGGGAGTTGAACATTTTCTACTAAAACCTTGTATCTTTGTTCTTGCTCGTCAAGTTTCTTAATGCTATCAGAGACCTTTAGCTCCAGTTTTTCAGAATATCTCTTCAGCTCGTCATAGAGCATCTTTGTTTCAATAAGTACGCTGATATTGACTGCAACCTCCTCCATCAGGACCACGAGATCCTTTCTAAAACGGTCTTTAACCTTGTCTTCAACATCAAATACGCCTATGACTTTGTTTTTTACATAAAGAGGGATGCAAACCTCTGATTTTGTCAATGCAAGAGGGCCTCGGACGAAGACAGGACTAGTATCTACATTATTTTCACAGACAGTCTGACCACTCTTGACACAAAGTGAAGTGAGTCCTTCACCAAATTTTATCCTGAATTCTTTTGTATGCTGCATGACTTCTTTGTCTCCTGATACTACATAGAGTACAAGTTCGTCTGATACCTCGTCTAGAAGAAAGACTGAGGTTACATAGAAAGAGAATTTGCGCTGTATTGAGTTAGTTATTTCCTGAAGGCATTTCTCAAGAGTATAGTCAGTTCTTGTGGTATAAAGTTTGATTGTGTTAAGTATTTCGGACTGTGTGGCTCGTAAAAACTCGAGGCGGTGTAGTTTGTCCTCTAGGATCTCGATTCCAAAATTGGTTGTCTCTTTATCTTTCGGTGACATGGTCTTTCTAACTCAATTTTAAACGAGGGGACACTCTTTTGCCACTCAATCAACGACTAGGTGGCAATGCAAGTTGACCAGACAATATCATGACTGTCTAGTCGCATCGAGAACTGATCTGCCTTGCCATTTAATGTTGAGACATTCGCGCAATCAAAGCGCTGTGTCTCAATATGCCCATTTTTTGCAGATTTGCCTATCGGCTATCGCGTCCCGTAGCTTTGCATCCAGCCACTTTGGAACGCCGCCTTTCCTAGAATAAATGTCGATTGCTTTTTGGTATTCTTCCATAGCTTTTTTGTAGAGGTCAACTGCCTCACCGCCTTTTGATGCATCCCCTCTTTGGACTATTGCTCGCGCCTTGCTGTAATAGTCATCGCCCCTGTCAACGTGCTGCTTTGCATCACTATCACCATTTGTGGGTTTTGGAGGTGTTGGTTCGTTTTCAGCGATTAGCTTGTCGATTTTTTCTTTAACCTCTTTACCTACATCAGGATCATCTTTAATTAAATCGATGAATTCTCTGGTCTCTGGGTCATCATATGCAGTACGTAATTGTTTCTTGTCGTTTAGAAGGAAGGCTTTTTGAAGGGCCTTGATTGCCTCGTATGCTTTTCTACTGGTGTTGTTGTGTTTACCATTTTTATTTGAGTTGGGCATACCGACTTTTTCGAAGACTGCTGAGCCGGCGCCAACAGCAAACCCTAACAAACATGCAATTACAATTGGTTTCAGTACGCTTTTCTTATTCATGCCATAATTTTATAACTCATATTATAAAATGCAAGCAAAAATCAGCGCTGAATGTTGTGTTTCTTGATTAGATTCTGGAGATGTTGTCGTGAAATCCCGACACCCTCTGCGGTTCTTGATATGTTAAAATTATTTGCAGTCAAGGCAGCTAATATATGTTGCTTTTCAAATCTGTCTCTGGCCTCTTCTAAGGAGCTGATCATAGGCTTGCTATTTAAATTAAGATCTGCGGTCGTGAGAAATTCTTGATCTGTTAAAAGTACTGCTTGTTCGATCTTGTGTCTGAGTTCCCTTATATTGCCAGGCCAATTGTACTTCAGCAGGGCTTCTTTTGCATCCTCTGTAATCCCTTCTATGGTCTTGTTGTAAGTCTTATTAAACTCCTTTAAAAAATGTTCTGCTAAGAGTAGAATATCTTTTCCCCTTGATTTCAGCGGTGAGAGTTTAATTTTTATGACGTTCAATCTGAAGTAAAGATCTTGCCTGAACTTTCCCTCTTTAACCATATTTTCTAGGTCGCGATTGGTTGCCGCTATTACTCTTGTGTTTATTTTGATGGGTTTTACTCCTCCCACACGCACTATCTCTAGTTCTTGGATTGCTCTTAAGAGTTTAGCCTGCATAGTAAGAGGCAGCTCTGATATTTCATCAAGGAACATTGTTCCTTCGTTTGCTGCTTCCAGTCTCCCAATTTTTTGTCCTACAGCCCCAGTGAATGCGCCTTTTTCATAGCCAAAGAGTTCGCTTTCAAGAAGAGTCTCTGGAATCGCTGCACATTCTATGGTTGTAAATGCGTTATTGGAACGATCGCTTAGCTGATGTACTAGTCGCGCGATTTTTTCTTTTCCTGTGCCGCTCTCACCCTCTATAAGTATAGTTGCAGGAGTTGGCGCTACTTTTTTCACAATTTCATATAGAGATTGCATTTGATCAGATTCACCAATTATTTTTAGATCCTTAGAGAGTAAATTTCTGAGTATTGCATTCTCACGGGATATTGCCTGTGCTTCTTGCTCTTTCCGCTCGTTGGCCCTTACATTTTGTATGGCAATTGCTATGTGATTGGTAACAGCTTCAAGAAGGAGCAGGTCAGATCTTGTGAATGGATTGGTGACAGAGTGGCTATCTACATAAATAGCCCCAAGTATAGTACGAGCAGCTTTTACTGGTGTACAAATTATAGTTCTTAGCTGGAACTTTAGTGCGCTTTGAGTAGCGCCTTGTTCATCGAGATTGTTAGCAAAGACAGGTTCACCGGTGACAAGAACTTTTCGCTGTATAGACTGGCTGAACCCCTCTATTTTATCCAGTTTCAGGCCATTCTTATCTATTGCAATCCTCATTTCATATTCATCATTAACTTTGAGTATGACTAGGCCTCTATCTCCGCCAGTAATCTTAATGATGTGTCCCAGAGCAACTTGAAGGAAATCATCTAAATCTGTTGCATTTGCAGACTGTAATATTGTCTCGAGAAGGAGATTTATTCTAGAGTCAATGATTGGAAGTGAATCTTTGGAATCGAATATAATAATTGCCTCGCCAATGGTGATCATATCATCGTCGCTCAGCTTCTTTTTGGTAATTTTTTCGCCATTTACTAAAACTCCGTTTTTGGAACCTTGGTCCTCTATAGCACCATCGTTGATGATCGCATGGACTCTTGATATTGCGTTAGATTTGATTGCAATGTCACATTCGTCAGATCGACCTATCTTGACTGTCTGACTGAGCTTGTAAATCTTTCTCTTACCTTCAAAAAATACAATCAACTTGGGCATATAGCAGAGTTATTCTACTAACTTTTTTTCTAGAGCACAAACTCAACTCTGCTTGACCACTGTCATTGCTTTGCGTATGTTATTACAGGATGGAAGAGACCGTACTTCAGGATAGTTATAACCGTGTTATAGACAACATAAGGATCTCTATAACAGACCGATGCAATTTCCGCTGTATTTACTGCATGCCAAGATATCCTGTGTGGATGCCAAGACCTGAGATCCTTACTTTTGAGGAGATCAAGAGACTAGCGCTCATCTTTATATCTCTAGGCGTTAAGAAGATCCGCTTAACAGGAGGAGAGCCTACTACTAGAAGAGATTTGCCTCAACTTGTAGCAATGCTCAAGTCTATTCCTGATCTGAGAGACCTAAGCCTTACCACAAACGGTTACCTGCTCGACAGGGTAGGCCGTGAAATATTTGATGCTGGTCTAAAAAGGATTAATATAAGTATGGATACATTGAAACGTGAAAGATTCAAGGAGATCACACGTACAGATTATTTTGATAAGGTCTTGTGTTCTATAGCGCTGGCAAAGAAGATCGGTTTTAACCCGCTTAAAGTGAACGCGGTTATAATAAGGGGATATAACGACGATGAGGTATCTGACTTTATAGTTTACGCCAAGGAGCAGGGCGTAGAGATTAGATTCATCGAGTTCATGCCTCTAGATGCAGACAATATCTGGGAGAGAAAGAAACTGTTTACAAAGAAGGAGATTTTGGACAAGATTCAGGAAAAGTTCGAGATCGAGAGTATGAATACAGATCCTCGTGACCCTGCAAAGAGGTATCGCTTGAAAGATGGATCGGCTATCTTTGGAATAATTTCATCGATCAGCGAACCCTTCTGCTTCACTTGCAATCGAGTCCGTCTTACAGCAGATGGCAAATTAAGGACATGTCTGTTTTCAATAACCGAGACTGATTTGAAGACTCCGATGAGAAGCGGTGCAAGTGATAAGGAAGTTAGATCCATAATTGAAGATCGTGTTTTTCACAAAGAACCAGGGCATTTTGTAAATTCTGATCAGTTTAAAAAGCCGGATAGGGCCATGTATTCTATTGGAGGATAAGTTTTACGGAGGCCAGGATGGGTAAGTTCATGATTTTTGGTAAGGATGACTGACCATATACCTCTGCTGCTCGTGAGGAGCTGGAGAAAAAGGGCAACACAATAGACTATAGGAACGTACTACGCAGTGCAGAGCTAAAGAATATGCTCAAGCATTCAGGAGGGAAGCGGGATATTCCAGTAATCGTTGATGAAAAGGGCAAGGTTACAATAGGCTATGGAGGATCCTGAGAGGTTTAATTTGCGCTGGTGGCGCAGATTCACGATGAAGAAGAAAAAATCTGTAAGAAAGAAGAAAAAAAAACAGCCTAGAAGACCTCTTCCAAGAAAAGAGCAAGAGGAAGAGTGATTTAGGCTGGGCAGTTCAAGCGCACACTTGGATAACTTGCATTCATTTGCAGTACGTTTCGTAAAAGGAGTTGGTCCATCTACTGCCCAAAAATTAGAAAAAATTGGGGTTACAACACTTAAAGATCTGCTCTATTTTTTTCCAGCTTTACATCTTGAGCGTGGGAGTGTTGCTAAGATAAACCAGATCCAGGATGATTCCACATGTGTAATTGAAGGGAAGATCAGCTACCTGGATCTTGTACGCACCCGCCGCTATACAATAACCAAGGGTAGATTAAAGGATGACACGTCTGGGGTTGAGATTGTCTGGTTCAACCAGCCGTACATTATTAACAATCTTAAAAAAGGCGATTGTGTGCGGCTCTATGGAGATTTGAAGGATGGGATCTTCAGAGTCAGAGAGTATGAAAAGCTTGGTGATAATCAGCCAGTGCATCTTCTTCGATTGGTTCCATCTTATAGTGTTGGACGAATCATTAATCAACGTAAATTCAGAAGGATCATGCAAAATGCAATCGAGAATGAACTGAATAAGAATGTAACAGAGACAATCCCTGAAAAACTCCTTAAATCGAGAAGATTTATGGATATAGCAGGGGCAATTAAAGCAATCCATTTTCCAATCGACTATACCCAAAAGGAGGCTGCAAGGCGCCGCTTTGCCTATGAGGAGCTTCTGGAGTTTCAAATTGCCATATTAAAGGCAAGAGAATCATTAAGACGCGCAAAAAAACAGCCAATGGTTGTCACACGCCAGTTAGATACTAAAATAAGGGCGCTTTTCCCATTCAAATTCACAAGTTCACAAGAGTCTGTAATAAATCATATACAGAAAGATCTAATGTCAGGAGTCTGCATGAACAGACTGATTCAGGGAGATGTTGGAAGCGGCAAGACAGTCGTGGCAGTTTATGCCGCGGCGGTGATGATTGCCAATAAATTCCAAGTATGTTTTTTGGCACCTACAGAGATACTTGCACAACAGCATTATTTCAACATATGTAGGTTGCTCAAGCATTCGAATATAAAGATTGCCTTGATGACATCATCAACAGCAAAATCAGATCGACAAGAAATTTTGCAAGGGCTTTCAAATGGCTCGATTGATTTTGTCCTAGGGACACATGCATTAATAGAAGAGTCTATTAGATTTAGATCACTTGGGCTTGCGATAACCGATGAACAGCATAAATTCGGGCTTTGGCAGAGAGCACGCCTAGTGCAAAAGGGCAGCAATCCGCATGTTCTTGTGATGACTGCCACACCTATCCCGCGCACTCTTGCGATGGTGTTGTTCGGGGAGCTTGATGTATCAATAATCTCTGAACTTCCCTATAAAAGAGATGTAAGAACTATGTTCAAAGAAAGAGAAGGTATAGAAGGTGTATTTTCCTTCATACATGAGGAAGTAGAAGGCGGCGCACAAGCTTTTTTTATATATCCGACTATTGAAGGTAGTGCCAAGTCAGATCAGATTCAAAGCGCCAAGGAAATGTATCAGGTTCTGGCAAAGAAATTTCAGAAATCTGGTGTTGGTCTCATCCATGGACGATTGAGCGCGTTTGAGAAAGAAAAAGTGATACGTGATTTTAGAACTGCAAAGGTAAAAATACTTGTCTCAACAACTGTTGTGGAGGTTGGAATGGATATCCCGAACGCCACGATAATGGTCATTGATAATTGCGAGAGATACGGGCTGAATCAGCTCCATCAGTTAAGAGGCAGGATAGGCAGAAGAGGTGAGCCTTCATACTGTATAATGGTAGGTAGACTATCAAGTCCTGAATCAAAGCAAAGGGTCAACGCCATGCTTGAAACGAACGACGGATTTAAAATATCCCAACGGGATCTTGAGATAAGAGGCCCTGGCGATATATTCGGGCCTCGTCAGTCCGGAATACCTTACTTCAAGGCTGCGGATATTGTAAAAGATGCAGATCTGCTGATGTGGGCAAGCGAGGATGCAAGTATGATTATCAATGACAAACTCCAACAGATCATCTCATCTGCTCTAAGGAAATACAGAAATAGACTTGATTTTGCAAGAATCGGATAGCAGCCTTTAGGCAGTACTTGTTCTTGCAAACGTGAGGTTCACTTGCTACGTATAAGTATTGAGCAGGCAAAGTGATTTTGAGTGTTTTGTAAGGTTAAGGATAAGGATGAAGCATAAAAGTTTGATCTTCTGTGTTGTATTGGGATTATTTCTTTTCCCGGGGACGAGTTCACCTCAAGAGAATGAGACTGGAAAAACCTTACAAGATGCTATCCGCAAAGGTTTAGACTATTTACTTAAAAATCAGGGTTCTGATGGGTCATGGGGTTCTTCAAAGAATGTAAAGGCTGAAAAGAGCAAGACATGGGCGACTAGTGCATTGGCAATATTAGCGATTCATATGTCCCAATCAAAGGTTAAACTAGAAAAAAGTCATCTTGATAGCATGCAAAAGGCAATTAAATTTTTATTAGAGTTTCAGCCTAAGGAGGGTAAACCTAAGAGTTATGATAATCGTCACTGGAACACGGCATACACACTTTTTTGTCTCGCCAAATTATACAGAGATGGCAAAGATGAAAAAATCAAGGAGAAATTGGATGGTTGTGTGAAAGCGCTCGTTTCAGGTCAGGAGGCTAAAGGAGGGTGGACCTATCTGCCAAAAGGTGAAAGGGCGAAGGATGAGAAAGAAGAAGAAAAGCAGGATCAGGAGGAGAAGACGAAGGTGGTAAAGGACGTTGCACAACAAACATTTTTGACGGCAGCAGTCTTGATATCTTTGGTAGAAGCAAAAAATGCTGGAGTGGATATATCAGACAAGGTGATAACCAAGGCAGTAGATTTCCTACAATCAATGCGTACTGAGGATGCTGCATTTAGATACCGTGATGGCTTGGGTCAAAAGAGCGACAAGACAGTCAGCTCTCCTTTGGGCTCTTCCGGTCGCTCTGTTGCATGTGAACTTGCGCTTTTTCTTGCCGGAGGAGGCTCTCAGGAAAAGCTTATAGCCGCCCTTGACAATTTCTTCAAATATCAGGACAAATTGGAAGCGCGCAGGAAGCAGGGAGCAACTGCCAAGGGAGGAAAACCATCTGAGAAAGGTAACACTTTAACACATGACATGAAAAATGGAGGGATAGCTCCCTACTACTTCTTTTATAGTCATTTTTATGCTAGCCAAGCATTGCATTTTGTTGGAAAGGATTCACGAATACAGATTGGAGTACCTGATCCAGTTGACAAGACTCCGCAGGAGGCCATCGAAACACTGAAGGAGATGATATCAGCATTGCAAGAGGATGAATTCGGGGGAAGCTGGCTCGATTCAGGTCATGGCGGAAGGACATATGGTACATCAATGGCGATTCTAATACTTTGTGGAAATAAAATTCTAGCTGATCCTATAAAACAATCAAAAGGCAAATGAGTCTTGTTTTTTTGTTCTTCTCCATTTTAACCAGCCCTTTCAGAATACACGATTTTGCCTACTCTGCTGGTGGATTGCCGGAGGATCGTACAATTTCTGTTGGCGCTCTTTCGTTAGCGTTAGTTTTAGTTCAGGATGGTGCTCAGGATCTGAGTTTACAGGATAAGATAGACTCTCTTATAAAGCAGCTTGGCTCAAATAATCCTCAGGAGCGAGCCAAGGCGGATATGGAGCTTAGAAAAATGGGCATGAAGGCCCAGAAACAACTTAGAAAGGCCCTTGAGTTAAAAGATGTAGAGGTTAGAGTCAGACTAGTTGAGCTTTTGGAGCATATAGAATTTGAACAGGGAATCAAAAATCTTGAAGAAAAGGCAAAAGAAATGAAAGGCCCTGACAAGTATACAGTCAGAGAGGTACTTGAAGAAGGCATAAGAGAATGGTTTCCTGATTTCAGATTATTTCGCATATCCACAGGAAAAGAGACAGATTTTAATGTTAATCCACGCCAATCTGTTCAAAGCTACGCATTGAAAAAGTGCGAAGATACACCTATTGATCTCTACAAATCAGGTGAATTTGAGAAGGTTTGTAAGGAGTCTGGTCTAAAGTTTGAAAATGAAGAGGCTGTAGAGTTTTTTATAAATTTCTGCGAGCGCATGTTATTCAATGATTTTAAGTTAAGCACTACCTATCAAAAGGAAAAAAAGGAGACAGAAAAAGGTTTTACCTATCGTGCAACTTTTATTTACAGCTTGAAGATTATTAAAACGGAGAAAAAATACTACCATTCATACGAAATATTGACAGATGAAGAGGGCAAATTAGAGGGTTT
>SBBU01000041.1 GCA_005239585.1 Planctomycetaceae bacterium | reverse complement strand
CAATATAAGCTATTTTAATGGTTTTATTAAAACTTTTTAGTTGACTTATTGTATGCTATAGCTTACAATATAACTAAGAAAAAAATTAGGAGGGTTTTAATGAAAAAAGAGAGGATTGAAAGAAAAATGTCAGAGATAGTGGATTGGAACACCGTCCGGTTTCACACAGAAATGATTGAAGTTTATATAGGGAAGATGGAAAGGCATCAGCTGGATTACACAGGAGATATAAGATGGGAACTGGAAAGGCTTGAAGAAATCTTTAAGGAGGCTGAAGACAAGGCATTTGATGAGCTTATAGCAGAAGATGATAGAGAGCTTGCGGAAAATTTTTTATCTTGAGTGTCAGCAATAACTTACAGAGAGGAGAAAAGATGGATAGGTATTGCCCTTCTGAATATTGGCATGATTTTTATGGTCCTATAGAGGAACCAACCGATGAGGAGTTAGAAGCTAAAGAGCAATGGGAAGAACTTAAGTTTGATATGTGGAAGGAAAGTCAGATATAAGAAAGGAGGTGATAAAAAAATGGGAATGAGCAAAGAGAAGTTTATGGAGCTTGAAGACAGGATTTCTCACATGACAGATGAAGATCTCAGACGTCTCGAATTTATTGCACATGTGGAATTGATGTCAAGAGATCTTGGACTTGATGATTTTCTTTGTGAGGCACAGGCTGATGAATGTGCCGTTCATCAGCCTGTAAATGAGATTAACGCATCAATCCCATTCTAACAATCAAAGGGGAGGGTGTCAAGCCCTCCCCGGAAAGGAGAGGAGAACAATCATGTTTAGAAAAGCAGAAAGAAAAAAGGCAAAACTAAGATTAGGTATTTTAGGCCCTGCAGGGTCGGGAAAGACTTACTCAGCCCTTTTGATAGCTCAGGGTCTCGGTGGTAAGGTTGCACTACTGGACACGGAACACGGAAGCGGTGAACTCTATTCTCAGATGACGGATTATGACGTTGCTACTCTTACACCACCATTTACTCCACAGAGGTATATTGAGGTTATCAGAGAAGCTGAAAAGGCAGGATATAACGTACTGATCATTGACTCTCTTTCTCATGCATGGCAGGGAGAAGGTGGAGTCTTGGATATGCACGACAAGGCGAGCTTAGCGACACGTAATAGCTTTACCGCATGGAGAGAGGTAACGCCACATCATAACGCTCTGGTGGATGCAATACTTCAATCACCTATTCATATCATAGCAACCATGAGAACAAAAACAGCCTATGAGGTTACAAGCGAGAATGGAAAAACAAAGGTTGCAAAAGTTGGACTTGCACCTGTCCAGAGGGAAGGCATGGAGTATGAGTTTACTATTGTTTTTGACCTCTCATTTGATGGTCATGTTGCTACTGCTACAAAGGATAGAACTTCTCTCTTTGACGGCAGGCACTTTGTCCCAAATGTTGAGACAGGGAAGGAGTTACTTGACTGGCTTGAGTCAGGAGTTGACACACAGAATATAAGCGAGGATATTAAAGACAGTCTTCTTGAGAGAATATCGCAGATTGAAAACCTCTTTGAACTCAGGAACTGGTACAAGAAGCATGAGTATGAAATCAATCAGCTTATGCCGGAACACAAAAGCGAAGTCATGGTGGTCTTAAGCACTATGAAGAAACAATTCAATGAATCAAAGGAGGCACATCGTGTTAGCTAATCTTGTTGATGAATACATTGAAACAAAGAGAAGTAGCGAGACACGGGACATTTCAAAGTTCCGTGTCTCTGATGCCGGGCGTTGTCACCTGATGCGGTTCTGGAAAAGACAGGGAAAGCCGTTCACCGACGAGCCGGACGCAAGGACTTACAGAGTCTTTGAGGTAGGGCATGTCTTCCATGTGTGGTTACAGGATTTATTAGCAGAAAAAGGGTTGATAGTTGGAAAAGAATTTAAGGTTGAGGATAAACATCGTCTTGGTCATATTGATGCGCTTGTCATGACAGAGCAAGGACTTGTTTTGTATGACTTTAAGACTGTTCATTCGAGAAAATTTCATTACATGAAAAACGGGGATGGAGACAGACATTACATGATGCAAGCATATACATACGCAACGCTGTTACCCCTCGGTGTTACAGATATACGAATTGCCTACATCTCAAAAGATGACCTCTGCATATCTGAAGTATCAGTTGACGAAGCAATAGAACAGAATGTCATGGATGACTGGAATATGCTCTTATCAGCATGGGAAAGACAGGAAGAGCCGGAACCTCATCCTATGGATTGGGAGTGCAAATACTGCAATTACAGGTCTTCCTGCAAATACAACAGAAAGGGGAAGGAGGGAAAGCAATGAAGGCAGTCATAGAAAGTGCAGAAGGATTGTACTTGATACGCATCTATGGAAGCGATGGTTTATGTGATACTTATGCTATTGAAGAACTTGAGTTTAAAACGAGTGATATTTTAGTCCCTTTACGAAACGATAAAAATGGCATAGAGCTTGACTCTTGCCGCATAAACTAAGGAACGCTTAGCGTTCAAGGAGGTTAGACAATGAAGATTTGTGATTTACTCTGGAAAAGAGGAGAGTTCGAAGGTAAAGCACAATGGGAGAGAGTAGGGATCCTGATTGAGAAAGAGGACGGAAAGATGTCTGCAAAGATTGACCTCATTCCTGCAGGTAACTGGGACGGGTGGTTGGTTGTGTCAGAGAGAAGGCAGAGAGAGGACGCGTTTTAACCGAGCTCATTTAAAGGAAAACGGCT
>SBBU01000076.1 GCA_005239585.1 Planctomycetaceae bacterium | reverse complement strand
GATTTATCTTATGCTGTGCGTCGATAAGTTTATCCAGTTTTAGAAATAACTGCTTCAGCCATTTCTCATCGATAGGTTGACCACTTGAATTGTTATATCTTATTTTCACATCAGCAATTATAAATAAATTACTCGCTCGATCAATAAGCCAGGTGGGCAAAGGCTCGGTTTGACTCGGCCATCTTGTGTACATCCTCGCGCTTCTTGATTGCCTCTCCTTCTCCCTTGAAGGCAAGGATTAATTCATCTGCCAGTTTCTGGTGCATAGGTCTTCCTTTCTTTGACCGGGCAGCGTTGACAATCCATTTCATTGCGAGGCGGAGCTGGCGCTTTTGTTTTACAGGCACAGGGACCTGATATGTAGCTCCCCCAACTCTTCTTGACTTGGTTTCAATCCTTGGCTTGGCATTATCTATTGCAAGATTAAACACATCTATCGGGTCCTTATCAGTTACTTTTTCTTTTATAGTTGCCAAGGATTTATCAAATATCTTCTGGGCAGTTGTCCTCTTACCCGCGCTCATTAAAACATTCACAAATTTTGTCGCGATCTTTGATCCATATTTTGGGTGCGGCCTTATCAGAGAATCCAGAGATTTATATTTTCTTGGCATTAGATTTAATTACGTCTTTGGGAGTTTTGTCCCGTATTTCGACCTTGATTTTTGTCTTTGAATATCGAATCTGCCTTTCTCTACACCCAAGCAATCAAATTTACCCCTAACTACATGATATCTGACGCCCGGAAGGTCTCTTACCCTACCTCCTCTTACCATTACAATAGAGTGTTCCTGCAGATTGTGGCCTTCGCCCGGTATATAGACAGTTACTTCACGGCCATTAGTCAGCCTTACTTTGGTTACTTTTCTAAGCGCAGAATTTGGCTTTTTTGGTTTTACTGTCTTGACAACCAGACAGACCCCCTTTTTAAAGGGGCTAAAAGTAAGCGCTGCAGATTTAGTTTTATAAACCTTTTTATGCCTTTCCTTCTTTATTAACTGGTTAAATGTCGGCATATTTCAATATTCAAATATCAACTAGCAGAGAACAAGATTTTAATAGCCCTATACAAGAATTCAACTCTAACCAAGCTGACCGGCAACCTCCTCTTCTGCATCTTCCTCTTCGTATTCAAGCCTCATATTCGTATACTCTTTAAAGCCTGTGCCGGCAGGAATTAGGTGACCCACTATGACGTTCTCTTTGAGTCCTGCTAATTCATCGCGTTTACCACTTATGGCAGCATCGGTAAGTACCTTAGTTGTCTCCTGAAAGCTAGCTGCTGAGATAAAGCTTTCAGACTGAATGGCCGCCTTTGAAATACCCAGCAAGAGCGGTTTGAAAGTGATCTGTTTCTTTCCAACTTTCTTTAACCGGGCGTTCTCCTGTCTAATTCTATACTTATCCACAATCATACCCCTTAGGAATTTGCTTCCTACAGGGGTATGGATCCTTATCTTGCTCATCATTTGAGAGATTATGATCTCAACATGCTTGTCATTGATGTGCACGTTCTGGCTCCTATAGACGCCTCCAATCTCATGAAGCAGATATTGCTGTATAGCTTCCTCACCTTTAATATCAAGAATATCCTTTGGTATCAGAGGGCCTTCAACAAGAGGATCCCCGGCTTTGACATAGTCTCCAGTTCTAACCCTTAAATGACGCCTGTATGGGACATCGTGTGGGGCCTTAAGTTTGGTATTAGGGTTAACCACCCATATAACTCGTTTGCCGCGTTTCTTTTCACCAAGCTCTACAATGCCATCAATCTTGGAGATAACTGCAGGCTCCTTGGGTCTTCTTGCCTCAAAGAGTTCAGTAACACGCGGAAGACCACCCGTAATGTCCTGGGTCCCCGTCACCTCTCGTGGAGTCTTGGCCAAAATAGTACCTGCCGCCACTTTTTGACCCTCTTCCACCTCAAGGTGTGCCCTTTCTGATACAGGGTGAAATTCCAGAGTCTTTCCAGAATGATCCTTGACGACTATTTGCGGATGCAGGTCCCTATGTTCGATTACGATTCGCCTTATTGTCCCGTGGCGAGGGTCTCGCTCTTCTATTAGCGTCTTGCCTTTTTCGATGTCATCAAATACTACAACTCCGTCATTTCCAGCCACAATCGGAATATTATGAGGGTCCCATTCAGCTATGACATCCCCTTGCTTCACTTTCTGATTCTCTTCTACCTTCAATACTGACCCCACAGGCACTTGATATCTTTCTAGCTCTCTTTCCTTTTCATCAGTGATCATTATCTCAGAATTTCTGTTTGTGATGATTCTGTTATCTTTCAGCCCTGCAAACTTTACCATTGAATACTTGATGATACCTTTAGCTCTTGCATAAAATTTAGGCTCTTCTGATGCCTTGATAGCTACACCACCTATGTGGAAAGTACGCATTGTAAGCTGAGTACCAGGCTCACCTATTGACTGGGCTGCGATTACCCCAACAGCCAATCCCTTCTCAACAAGCTCGATAGTGGAAAGATCCATTCCATAGCAAAGTGCACAGAGGCCTTGTGGTGCATCACATGTAAGCGGTGATCTTACTCTAATCTTTGTAAATCCAAGGGACTCGATACGCTTTGCGATCTCCTCTGTGATGATCTCATTTTCTCTAACGATAACCTCGTCTGTAACGACGTCAACAATGTTATCTCTTGCTACACGACCAAATATTGCCTGCCAGAGCGGCACCTCAACTTTATTTCCCCTGTAAACTGCTGTCTTTGTGATACCTGCAAGAGTCCTGCAGTCATGAATCCTAATGAACATATCCTGACAGGAATCTACTAATTTTCTTGTCAAATATCCAGCGTCTGCCGTCTTGAGTGCAGTATCTGCCAGACCTTTTCGTGCACCGTGTGTTGAAGAGAAATACTCTAGCACACTCAGACCTTCCCTGAAGTTTGACAAGATCGGAGTCTCGATAATCTTACCCGAGGGCTTGGCCATTAATCCCCTCATGCCTGCGAGCTGTCTAACCTGATCCTGGCTTCCCCTAGCGCCTGATGAGACCATAATATTTATAGGATTTAGATATGGTTTCCCGTCTCTATTATCTTCCTTGATCCCTCGCATCATTGCCTCTGTAACCCTTTCGCGTGCAGAAATCCAGGCATCCACGAGGTGAGAATATCGTTCACCGGACGTAATAGCACCTTTTTTATAGTCATCCTCAATTCTCTCTACTTCAACCATTGTCTCTTTAATAATCTTTGGTTTTTCCGGGGGAACTTTTAGATCATCCTTTGAAAAAGATATACCGGAGAGCATTGCAAATTTGAATCCGAGTGTCTTTAAATCATCAAGTATTCTCACACATTCTTCTTTACTGCATCTTTTTGATGTTTCTATCACAATTTTCCCAATCTCCTTTTTATCCAGATCACAGTTATAAAATGGCATTTCCGGTGGCAGTGTCTCATTTAAGATAATCCGACCCACGCAAGTCCTGATCCTGGAAGATGTCAGGGGTTCAACACCATGTTTCGTAGCAATTTCCTTCTTTGATATTCGAGCAGAAATCTGTGCGTGCAGGGCAATCTTCCCTGCCTCGAATGCACGAATCGCTTCTTGCTCTGATGAAAAAACCTTCCCAGATCCAAGTAGATTTTCAATTTCATAGCTAAGATAAGCAAGCCCCAGAACCATATCTTGTGTGGGACTTATGATCGGATTACTGTTGGATGGGGAAAATATATTTTGGGTGGACATCATAAGACTGCGTGCCTCGATCTGCGCCTCAAAACTTAGTGGCAAATGAACAGCCATTTGGTCACCGTCAAAGTCTGCGTTAAATGCAGGGCAAACCAATGGGTGAAGATGTATAGCATTCCCTTCCACCAAGACTGGTTGGAATGCCTGTATACCCATCCTATGCAAGGTTGGTGCCCTATTTAGAAGTACTGGATGGTCTTTAATAACTTCATCAAGGACATCCCAGACTATGTCGTCTTTTCTCTCCAAGATTTTTTTAGCGCTCTTGGCAGAATCTGTTATGCCTGAATCTTTTAACTTCCTTATTATAAATGGCTGATACAGTTCTAGAGCAATTCTCTTGGGCAAACCGCACTGTGAAAGCTTTAGTTCAGGACCAACTACTACAACACTTCTTGCAGAGTAATCAACCCTCTTTCCCAAGAGGTTTTCTCTGAATCTGCCT